>NZ_JACJQX010000022.1:0-117626 GCF_014696895.1 Chroococcidiopsis sp. [FACHB-1243]
GATCTGGAATTTTATTCATCACTACAACCAAAGGATTCAAGCGGAGCCATCCAGTTGTTAAGAAGTCTATTTTTCTCCATCCTTTACGAAATACCACTACCGTACAGTTTGCTTACTAGGTTGCAGTCAAGTCATTTTAAGATTAAAGTTGTCATTTGCACTCATTCTATTGCTGTGTTTATGAGCGATTGCCACTTGATGGAAAAGTCTGTGAATTCTATATAGCTGAGTCAGTTGCTACCATTATCGCTAGCTTAGATGTTTGGCTTCTGTTAAAAACTTTTTTAGATTGGCTGTAAGTTTATCCCAATTTAGAGGCAGTTCGCTCTCCAAAAAGCTAATGTAAATTTATGATTACTAGGTTTATCATCAATGCCCCCACCACAAATAACAAAATTAATTGGAGGATTAGCTGCAATCGCACAGATAATCCTCGCCCAGCTAATTTACTGGGAATACAGCCAAAAAAATTCATCTATCTCAACGGGAAAACACATACCAGTTAGCGATCGGATTAACTCAAGGCTTGAACTAACCGACCGCTTATTTTCTTCTAATAAAGTTTGGACCCTTGGTTTATTAACTTTCGTACTTTACGGACTGCTGGGGTTTCATTTTGCTGTTGTTGGTGCTAGTCTCTGGGTTTGGGCTTTAGCCGTTTTAATTAACTATTGGAATCTTGCTAATCTGAGGCAAAGAAGATTTTGCGAGCGCCACAAAAATTATTTGGTCAAGATATTACTAGCTGCTCAGATCATGCCTTCAGCTATAGCGGTTGCGGGAATAGTCTGGGCAAGCATTCAAAACTTACCAATTTATCTTCCCATCACCCTTGGGCTGGCAACTGGTATCAACTCAGTTGTGACAATCGCGATGTTTACAGAATCATTTGGCAGGAGCAAAGCTGTTACTCTGGCAACAGGTTTATCTTATTCAGGTTTCATCTTGGGCTGGATGGTACAAAACGTTCCCCTTTAGAGCTAAACTCCTTCCCACCAAGCAACGGCAGCAAATAAAAAGAATAATACTCCTCCTAGTATCGCGATCGCCCGCTCGGAAATTCGCCCCGCGATCGTTTTGCCGCAAACAACAGCAATTAGGGCGCAGATGGCGTGTCCGAGAATCGCTCCTACCGTTACGCCCAGAGTATTATTCGACGCGGCAAGCGCAATTGTGGCAATTTGAGTGCGATCGCCCCACTCTGCTAAAAACGTCAAGATAAAACTCTCTAGAATGACCGCCCAGTTGCTTTTGTGCTGTTTCAGGCTCAGTTCGCTGTGTTCTACAGCTGTCTTCGCCTCATCGACAACTGAACTTTGGGCTGTAGAGGGCATTTTCCACCCATCAACCAGCAACTTGATCCCAAAGCAAACAAACAGAGCAATTTCAGCATAGTGGATGTATGTTTTGGGCAGGAAAGCGATCGCTTGTCCTAACATCACCGATAGGACTGTCATGGCGGCAAGTGCTGCCACTGCGCCTGCAAGCACAAAACGGCGGGAATGGCGCATGGACATCACGACTGCGATAAAAAATGTCTTATCGCCCAATTCGGAAATTGTAATTAGTAACAAGCCAGCAGTAAAAGCAGTTAGCACTCTCCCAAACTCCTCAAATGCGTTGCGATTTTTGAGCGAGCTTGACGAGCGCACAAACACTTCACCAAGCTCACCTCAGTTGTGAACTTAGTGAAGGTCTCGCTTTCAATCTTTTGCTTTTCAGTCTTAGCGGTTATCCTAACTGAATTCAGCAGTAAAATTGTTTTCTGAACCAGGCTGGATGCCAGTATGTTGATTCAGATTACTGGTAATTTAACTACCAGCAGCTACTCCCCTTCAAACTTTTTCTATCATACATCAGAGCGAGTAAAAAATCATAATATTTCCGATCGAAATGCGAGATAATTCTCATCATCAAAGTCATTTTTATTTCATATTTTTCTCATTTTTATTTCATGTTCACGTTCCCTATTTTCCAATTTCTAACAACTCAAACTTCCCCCGATCGTTTCCTACTTACAGGTGAAGAACTTGGAAGCGACTGGCTCTAAAGTAGAAAATTGTTTGGATTGTTCCTACACTCTGACGAACGCAAAAGCTGCTATGAGAAACTCCTCTGCCCGTTCTTATGCCTTGCTCTCAATTGGAGCCGCTCTACTGACTATTGCCCTGAAGGTGGGTGCATATTTTCTGACTGGCTCTGTAGGATTGCTTTCAGATGCAGCTGAGTCTGGAGTCAATTTAGTCGCGAGGAGTCGCAACCTGGGCGCTGACTTTTGCTGCCAAACCCCCTGACGAAGAACACGCCTTCGGGCATTCTAAAGCAGAATACTTTTCTAGTGGTGTGGAAGGGTCACTGATTCTTGTTGCTGCTGTCAGTATTGCCGTAGCCGCATGGCAACGCCTACTTCATCCACAGCCCATAGACCAAATCGGGATCGGACTGGGACTGTCATTGGTAGCTACGGCAGTCAATGGCGGACTTGCCTTGGTGCTGTTACGTGCGGGCAGACGCTTGCGCTCGATTACCCTGCGAGATGATGCCCATCACCTGCTAACAGATGTCTGGACTTCTGTTGGTGTCATGCTAGGTCTGATCTTCGTGCCGCTAACGGGCTGGTTAGTACTCGATCCACTAATTGCCTTTCTAGTTGCTGCAGAGTCAACCCGCCAATACCTGTACAAACTATTAGGATCTTCCCTAACTTCATGCAGACCTCCTTGAATGAATTGGCAGCTAAATAATTAGATTCAGAGCTTTGCGAAAATTAGCTAATTCTGTCTCATAATTGCTCCCTGAATCTGCATTTATTTGGAATTGTTCGAGCTGAGCCATCAGAATTATCTGGGCTACTTTGTTGAGTGCTGAGCGTACAGCCACAATCTGCAAAATCAACTCAGAACTGGACCTATCCGCTTCAACCATCTCGTGAATACTTGCGACATGCCCTTTGATTCTAGCTAGACGGTTGAGAACATCTTTGGACTGGGAGCTAGACATCATTATCCCCCCCTGGGGTATACAGATATAAATATTCTAGTTTTGCTTCTATTTGAGTGCCAACCCAAATTTTCCCCGCTCTTGCTCGCTGCTTTTCACTGGCTCACCTTGATATGCCCCTATAGGGGTTAATTCTGAATTTACTTAAATATAGGGATTCCACAGCTATCCCTTGAGATAATATGGTAATAAGCGAGCTTTTATCCCAACTTTCACCTGGCTGAATGCCGATCGCTATTCAACTCCTTAACTAAATAGATTGGAGCGTGACAAGCTAATGAATGTCTTTTCGATTTTCAGTAGCCTGAGAAATCCCATATTTGCCAGACTTTATACAGCTCAAACCACTAGTCTGTTGGGCGATGCCCTCACTTGGGTTGGTCTAGCTCTCCTCGCTTTCGATTTAGCTGGGAAGAACTCGGCGATCGTGCTATCTTTGGCGCTGACATTGAGAGTGACTGCATTCGTTCTGTTTTCGCCGTTAGCAGGTGCGATCGCCGATCGCTTCGACCGCAAGCCGATCTTGGTCGCAACTCACTTGATACGAGTGGTTATTGTCAGCCTATTGCCGTTTGTGACAGAAGTTTGGCAAGTTTACGTACTGATCTTCGCACTCAACACCTTTAATGCCTTCTTTACGCCAACTTATCAAGCGACAATCCCCCTAGTGACTGGGCAAAACGATTACCCGCAAGCGATCGCGCTTTCTAGTGCCACATTCCAGTTGCTAGGTGTACTCGGTCCAGGTATTGCTGGTAGCGTTGCGGCTTTGATTGGAGCAAGACAGGTTTTCTTTCTAGATGCCTTGACTTTCTTAATTGCCGCAGGATTAATCTTCACTCTACCTGATCGATTGAGAGCATCAAGCCAACTCTCGTCACAGACAAAAGGCAGAACTTGGCAAGACATCAAAGATGGTACAACCCGCCTTTTAACGGATGCCCCGATTCGATACGCGCTTTTCATGCAGTTAGTCGCATCCATTGCTGGAGCGCAAATTTTAGTCAATACAGTCAATTACGTCCAAGGAACGCTGAAACTAGGAAACGTACAGTACGGCTGGGTAATGGCTGCTTTTGGGGTGGGCGCAACTCTTTCAGCAGTCGTTGTAGGTAGCGCGAACAGACGCTTGCCGAGAACAACCTTTGTGCTGTGCGGTGCAATTCTCGTGACATTGGCACTGCTACCCGCTAACTTTTCCAACCTAGCGTTGCTGATGGTATTATGGCTACTGGCTGGTGCCGGACAAAATTGCGTGAACTTACCCACTCAAACCTTAATTGCCGATTACATCAGTGCTGATGCCCAAGGACGAGTTTACGGCGCACACTTTGCTTGGAGTCATCTGTGGTGGGGAATTTCCTACCCCCTAGCTGGCTGGTTGGGAAGTTACTTTAGCGATCGCGAATTTCTCTATGGCAGTTTAGTCGGCTTGACAGTCCTGATTGCGGTACAACTTGCTCTCTCACCCCAAGGACGCGATCGCGAACACATACACGTACACAAGAGTTTTTGGCACGAACACGAACACGTTCATGACGAGCACCATCAACACGAGCACGTTCGAGAGACACTAGCGCGCGAACCACACAATCATTTTCACAAACACGAAACTATGCGCCACAGCCATCCTTATCAAAGCGATCTCCACCATCATCACAGTCATTAGAGTTGTTGGAGGGGCAAAACACGCAATCGCGCCAAGAAGTGTTACCCAGTCTATTAAATTAGCTTTGACAGATTGCGACTGTCACAACAATGGGACGTTTTTCGTCTTATATATAAGCGATCCACAAAAAACGAAAAACCTTTTCATGAAGAAGTTACTGGAAATTCAATCCAGCGTTCGTCAGGAAAATTCAATTTCCCGTACCCTGAGCAACCAGTTTGTCCAAACTTGGAAAACCGCTCATCCTGACATTCAACATATCATCCGTGATGTTGGTATCGATCCCCCAGCCCATCCTACAGAGCTATGGACAAAAGCTAATTATACTGCTCCAGAAGCCAGAACACCAGAAATGATTGCAGCTTTAGCGCACTCCGAGCAACTAATTGCAGAATTATTGGGGGCAGACTACCTTTTGCTTGGCGTGCCGATGTATAACTTTAGCATACCGTCAAACCTGAAAGCATATTTAGACAATGTAGTTCGGGTAGGTCGAACCTTTGCCTTTGACAAGGAAACCCTGACATTTGAGGGACTAGCCACAGGTAAAAAAGCCTTAGCGATCCTTCCGAGCGCATCGGACTATAGCCCTGGCACACCGATGGCACAGATGGATTTCTGCAAACCTTACTTGCGAGCGGTTTTGGGCTTTGTTTGTATTGAGGAAGTGACGGTTGTATCAGTACCAAACTAATTTATGCCGGATGCAATTCGACAGCAGGCGATTGAGACAGCAAGAACGAAATTAAAGACGATAGCAGCGACTTGGTAACTGATGAATCGATTAGAGGTGTTTAACCAGTACCGACCTTTGCTATTGGCGATCGCCTATCGTATGCTCAGTAGCGTTACAGAAGCGGAAGACATGGTGCAGGAAGCGTGGTTGCGATGGCAACTGAGCGAAGTAGAGGTAAAATCCCCGAAAGCCTACCTTTCCCAACTCATTACTCGGATGTGTATCGATTACTTGCGCTCGGTTCGCACCCAACGAGAAAAATACATCGGTCCCTGGCTGCCAGAACCTTCAATCGCCGAAATTACTACCAATTCCATTGAGCAAGTCGAGCTAGCCGACTCGCTACAGTTTGCATTTTTAATGTTGTTGGAATGTTTGTCGCCAATTGAACGCGCAATTTTCTTGCTGCGCGAAGTATTTGATTATGAGTACGCTGACATTGCCAAGATAGTCGATAAAAGCATACCTAATTGTCGTCAAATTGTCCGTCGCGCCCGCCAGCATCTTGCCCTGCGAAGACCTAACGTCGGTACGTTATCGCAACAGCAAGAGGAGCTAGTTGCACAGTTTTTAGAGAGCTGGAACCAAGGAGATTTACACAGTCTCATTGCATTAATGGCAGAAGATGTGACTTTTTGGGCAGATGGCGGTGGAAAAGTCGTGGCAGCTCAAAAACCGCTAAACGGTCGCTTGAAAGTGGCACGGTTCTTGATTGCAATTCGACGCAGCCGACTTTTACCCACACTCACGCCTCGGATGCTTCGGATTAACGGTCAACCTGGACTAGTGAATTATGTAGATGGTAAGCCCCACAGCGTTTTTACGTTTGATGTTTGCGATCGCGAAATTAAATCGTTATTTGCTGTCGCGAACCCTACTAAGTTGAAGCAAATTCAGTAACAAGAAGAAAAATAATGCATCGAATTCAACCTTCCGCACAACCACCTCAAACCACCGGTCAAACTGTTCGCCGCTGGGCGCATTTATATGATGCAGTTGTTGGGTTAGTCTCCTTGGGAAAAGAGCGGGATATTCGAGAAATGACTGCTACGATGGCAAACCTACAACCAGGCGAGCGAGTTTTGGATGTCGGGTGCGGCACTGGCAGTCTGGCGATGGCAGCCAAGTCACGGGTTGGTTCAACCGGGAAGGTGTACGGCATCGACGCTTCCCCAGAGATGATAGACGTAGCCCAGCGTAAAGCCCTACAGGAAAATGTAGACGTATCCTTTCAAGTTGGGTTGATTGAAGACATTCCTTTCCCCGATTGTACGTTCGATGCCGTTTTGAGTAGCATGATGCTGCATCATTTGCCTGGAGAAGAGCTGAAACGCCAAGCATTTGCTCAAATGCACCGCGTTCTGAAACTAGGTGGTCTCTTACTGATTGTCGATATTGAACCACCGACTCATCCCCTGCTACGGATTTTATACCCCCTACTGCTGGTTCATTTCTGGGTGGAAACTAGCTTATCTGAGTACCAAGCTTTGATGGCAGAGATTGGATTTACGGAAATTGAAGTAGGAAAGACTCGTTATGGCGGACTCGCATTCATTCAAGGAAAAGTCTGTTAATAATTTTTTGTCAATGAAGATTTCAGTGCCGCTATTTCTTCTCCTTTAGCAATACAAAGAGCGTCGAAAATAAATATTTACCTCTTGGCAAATAAAATTTTAGAAGATGCGATCGCAGACAAGCATCAATAATTTATCAGGTCGAGGCATGGGAAACATACGAAAAAGGAAAGGATATTATTTGCATCAGGAGCAATAGATTTTGAGCGAGGTTGCATTCTCACAAAAGCTTTTTTGGCAGAATCTCGCCTCACGAGGATGGATACTTGTTAAAGGCTTTAGCTCTACCTTGGCGATCGAAGGAAAACACAATAAACGAGTCTTTGCGGTCTCCCATCTCCATTCCAAGAGTACCTACAGGCATTTTGGGAACGGTTACACCAGCAACATTTAGCTTTGTAAATTTCAAGTCAATAATCGAGCGAAAATTTAGTGATGGCGATCTCCCGAACTTTGGACTTGTGCCAATTCCTCGGCAAGAACTTGTTGATAAATTTTTGCTAAATAAGGAGTTACCCAGTTATCTTCAATTCCATATCCCAAACTTGTCCAAGTACCTGATAGCATCTGTAGGACTTCATCGACTCGTCCTTGTCTCAACAAAAACGGAATATCTGTACCCCAAGTCCGACGGTCTTTCAGCCATTTATAGGTGACTTTATCTTGGTATTTAGGCTCAAAACTATACGTACTCAAACCTGTAGACCCATGAGGGTGAGGGTGATATTTGCGAGCTTTTTCTAACCAAGTCGATGTGAGAAATTGGTAACGACCCGCAGCAGTAGAACATTTTTTCTGATTTGGACCGCTAGCAATTTGCCTGCAAACGTTAGGATGTCGATTTAAATTGTGAACGTGGTCTCCACCGTAGAGCAGAACGTATGGATTTTTAGCATTTGACTCGCTGGCAGATATCGTCCGCATTAATGCCCGAATATAAGGATCGCCTCCCGCCATAGCTAGTTGTGGTAAGTAGCCAAAAGGATTTTTTTCAGGAGATTGTTGTTCTCTGCGTCCATTCCAAACGAGAATAGGTAAGGCTAACACCCCTAAAACAAGAAATCTAAACCACCATCTCGGCTTTTCAGGTTGTCTGAGGTTGTTTGGCTTGTTACTGAAGGATTTCTGCATTTGCTTAGAGCTAACCGAGCGGAAATTGTTCTAGTTTCATGTCAGAATAATCTGCATTTAGCCGTCCTTATTCTTAATGCGATCGCAACAATCCCAGCCATCATAACAGGAATTTCTGGCAGATTGCTTGACATCATCCTCAGATACTAATAAAAATATCTTTCCCCGTGCATATCAGTCGATCGCTAAGGATAATCGCAGGGTAAATAGCGTGCCTTGACCGAGTTGGCTCTGAACCTGAATGCTACCCTGGTGAACCTGCGAGATCGCCCGGACAATAGCCAAGCCCAACCCAGTTCCCCCAGTTTTTCGCGAACGATCGCTGTCAACGCGATAAAAGCGGTCGAAAATGCGGGTTTGTTCTTCTGGCGCAATCCCAATTCCTGTATCTTTTACGCTAATAAAAGCGGAGCGATCGCGGGCGGTTAAGCTAACCACCACTTGACCTCCACTCGGTGTATACTGAATCGCATTCGCAATTAAGTTTGACACCAGACGGTAAAGCTGGGACTCGTTCCCCAAAACATAAATTTCGCGATCGGGAATTTGATGCGTTAGGTGAATTTCAGCGATGGTTGCTAGCTCTAAAAATTCCTCCGTTAGATCGCTGACTAGATCGTTTAAGCAACAGGGTTGAAAGGGCTTGGGCGATGAATTGTGCTCGAGGCTGGTCAATAAGAGCAAGTCTGCGATCGAATGACTCAAGCGTCGTCCCTGTCGTTCGACCGTGTGGAGCATGGCTTGCATCTCTTGCGGATTCGATTGCGGCACTCGTAAGATGGCTTCTACGGTGGCTAAGAGGCTGGCAAGCGGCGATCGCAATTCGTGGGCGGCGTTAGCAGTGAACTGTTGCTGTTGCTGATGGGACTGGTAAATCGGTTGCATCGCCAATCCTGAGAGCCACCAACTAGAAACCGCAACCAAGCCTAAAGCGATCGGAAACCCAGCGAGCAAAATCCATTGCATCCGGTTGACTTCAGCATCAAAGGATTCTAAGGTGCGCCCAATTTGTAAATACCCCCAGGATGAGTGAGGACTGTGCTGATGAATCGCGTCATGGGTATCAGCACTGTGTAGGATGATGGTGAATTGATGGTAGCGGATGCCATTCGGACTCCGAAGCGATTGCCACGGGTCAACATGCAAAGTTTGAGGTAGTTTTGCGGGTTGGTTGGGTGAAAAGGCGAGGAGATTACCTTGGCGATCGAACAGACGAAGGTAGTAGGTGCTGCGATCGCTCAGTCCAATTGTATGTCTTTGAATCAAGGTAGGATTGGTGTTACAGGGTTGTCCGATCGAGCACAATTCAGGGAAAATCTGCCGCAGTGCGGTAGTAGGATCTCCTGAAGCAGGCAGCATTGGTTCCAAGCTGTCGTGCAGCGTTCCCGCGATCGACTCCATTTCTCGTTCCATTGCCGCCCAATTGGACTGAACCAACGAGCGATACATCCCAAATCCAGAAAGACTCAAGATTGCCCCCATAACAACCGCATACCAGAGTGCTAAACGGGTACGGCTGCGGCGAAAAAGTCCGTGACTGTTCATGGTTGCGAGCGAGGTAAGCTATGCATCGATCGGGTTAAGGATTAAATCGGTAGCCTTGACCGGGAATTGTTTCAATCGGGCAGTCGCAGCCATAGCTGGCTAACTTGCGACGCAATAACCGCATTTGTGCCGCGACCACGTTGCTAATCGGTTCTTCTTCGAGATCCCATAGTTGATGTCGAATTTTGCTACCCGAAACGATGCGAGCGGGATTTTGCATCAGATAAGCGAGTATTTGAAATTCCTTCACCGTTAAAGGAATCGTTTGAGGTGGTTGGGCTAGTCTATTGCAGAGTGCATTGTTAGCGTAATCCAAGGTAAACGTGCCAACGGTAAGCGATCGCGGTTGGAGGTGGGGCGATCGCCGCTGAAGTGCCCGCAACCGCGCCAGCAGTTCTTCCATCACAAACGGCTTGACCAGGTAATCATCGGCTCCAGCATCCAGTCCAGCTACACGATTTTCCGGCTGACCCAAAGCAGTAAGCATCAGCACGGGTAAGGGATTTTGGTGCAATCTGAGCCGCTGACATAGCTCCAGACCCGATAGCTCTGGTAGAAGCCAATCGACGATCGCTACGGTGTAATCCGTCCACTGGTTTTCCAGACAGTGCCATGCCTCAACACCATCCGGCACCCAATCTACCACATATTTTTCGCCGATTAACACTTGCTTAATCGCCAGTCCTAGATCCGCTTCATCTTCTACCAACAGAATTCGCATTGCTCAAAAATTCAACCACGAAATTGATTTTATCGAAACTGCTTCTATTTCACCTGAATTTCATCTGCTATTTGGCAGACTATGAAAGATTTTGGTTCAGCCCTGCGTCTGTGTAAGGAGGTATGATGAAACCCGTTCCATTTATTAGTTCCATTCTTGCCGTCAGTTTAGTTGTTAGTGCGCCCACTGTTGTGTTTGCTCATGTTGGGCATGGCGATGAATTTCAGTCACAAGGCGGCGCTCAGCGCGTAAAAGTCAATGCCCAAACCGACCAGATGTTGGGGATTGTAGTCGCGCCGATCGCCCCAGCCGCAGATGGTAGCTCCGCTGTCATGGTGCCTGTCACCGCATTGGTAGATGCTGATGGCAAACAGTTAGTTTTTGTGCAATACGAGAATTTTTATGAGCCAGTTCCCATCACCAAGGGCGCGACCAAGGGCGAACTGGTTGAAGTGACAAAAGGATTATCCGTTGGGGAAAAGCTCGTCACTCAGGGGAGTTTGTCGCTCTATGCCGAATCTCGTAAAACCCAAACCACTGCATCTCCCAGTCCAGATGCGATCGCTTCCCCTCAAACCAATGCAAATCACGCTCAGGCTGATGCACAAGGAATCCCTCACAAACACGATGCCGCTGGCAATCTTGCTTCACAGCCTGGTGAAACGACTCCGCGATCGAGTGGATTCCCGATGGGGATCTTAGTCGCCGCAGTCGTTGGAGGAGCAGCACTGTTGGTAGGAGGAATTGCCCTCATGGGTGGCAGTCGCAAGAAAAAGAGAACCTTTTCTAACAAGAAAGGGGGCTTCTAATTTAAAATGTTTAATTCAATTCTGAATCAGACGCTCAAAAATTCAATTGCCCAACGGTGGCTCATCGTCGTTGGTGCCATTTTGGTAACAGTGTGGGGTGTGATCGGCGTTACCCAGATGCCGCTGGATGTGTTTCCCGAATTTGCACCTCCCCAGGTTGATATTCACACCGAAGCATTTGGACTGGCTCCGGAGGAAGTGGAATCGCAAATTACCGTGCCAATTGAGAGTGCGGTAAATGGCTTGCCAGGAGTAACCACCGTGCGATCGTCCTCCAAGGTAGGGCTATCGATGGTACAGGTGGTGTTTGACCAGGATGCCGATATTTATCGGGCACGCCAATCGGTGACGGAACGCCTCCAGCAGGTGACCAATCAGCTTCCTGAAGGGGTGCATCCACCGGAAATTTCACCATTGGCATCGCCATTGGGCACGATTCTGCAATATGCCTTCACTGTCAACGGACAGGGAAAAACGTCGCTGATGGATCTGCGTCGTTTAGTCGATAGTACGCTCAGCAATCAAATTTTGTCCGTGCCTGGAGTTACCCAAGTCACGGTCTATGGTGGCGATGAGCGTCAGGAACAAGTGCTGATCGATCCGGCAAAACTGCGATCGCTCGATGTTTCTCTCACCGAAGTCACCGATGCCGCCAGGGGGGCAAATGCCAATGCTCCAGGCGGGTTTTTGATTGGTGGCGGTCAGGAACTGCTGGTGCGCGGCATGGGACAGGTGAAATCCATCCAAGATTTGCAGCAGTCCGTGGTCAAAGTGAAAGACGGCAAACCAATTTTGCTCGAAGATGTGGCAGAGGTAAAAACTGGGGCAGCCCTAAAACGGGGAGATGCTAGCTTCACCGGACAGCCTGCGGTAGTGCTGATGATCAATAAACAGCCCAACGTCGATACGCCCACAGTTACAAAAGCGGTGGAAGCCGTAATGCGATCGTTGCAGTCCACCTTGCCTGCCGACATACAGGTAGCGCAAACATTCCGTCAATCTAACTTCATTGATGTAGCCATTGGCAATGTCGGTGGTTCTTTGGTGGAAGGCATCGCGATCGTGTCGGTGGTCATGCTGCTGTTTTTGATGAACTGGCGCACAGCAATGATTACCCTGACTGCGATTCCCCTATCGCTGTTGATCGGTGTGCTATTGATGAAAGCGTTTGGCTTAGGGATTAACACCATGACGTTAGGTGGATTGGTCGTTGCTTTAGGCGCTTTCGTTGATGACTCGATCGTCTACATGGAGAATTGCTATCGCGGACTCCGAACCAATCAAACTCAGGGCAATCCTAAGCACCCATTCAAAGTCATCTTCGATGCGTTTGTGGAAGTGCGACTGGCGGTAATTTTCTCAACGGTAATCATTATCGTTGTGTTTGCACCCATCTTTAGTCTGACTGGCGTAGAAGGACGGATTTTTGCGCCGATGGGGTTAGCCTATTTGCTCTCAATTGGTGCGTCTTTGCTGGTTGCTATGACCTTAACCCCCGCCCTATGCGCCATTTTGCTAGCTAATCAAACGCTGCCTCAAGAAAACACGTTCGCCTCGCGCTGGGCAGAACGCTTATATCGTCCGCTGCTCAATTTATCGCTGCGATCGCCCCAAATCATTCTGGGATTGGCACTGGCTGCCTTAGTTGCAGCGTTTGCGATCGTGCCTTCCCTCGGACGGGTATTCCTGCCGGAATTCCAGGAAAAATCGATGGTTAATTCAATGGTGCTGTTCCCTGGTGTTTCGCTGGATATGACGAATCGGGCAGGGATGGCGCTTTCTAACTTGCTGAAGGACAATCCCCTATATGATTGGGTGCAGGTGCGGGCAGGACGCGCTCCTGGCGATGCCGATGGGGCGGGAGTCAGTATGGCGCACGTGGATGTGGAACTGAGCGATACGGCGCTGAAAGACCGAGAAGCCAGCATCAAGCAACTGCGTGAAGCATTCCTCAAGTTCCCTGGTGTTGCGCCTAACATTGGTGGGTTTATCTCCCACCGCATGGATGAGGTGCTGTCTGGGGTCAGAAGTGCGATCGCGGTGAAAATTTTTGGACCTGACCTGACAGAACTGCGAAAGGTAGGAGAACAAGTCCGCGATGTCATCCAGCCGATTGCTGGAGTTGTAGACTTGCAGCTCGAACCGCAACTCCCGATTCGTCAGGTGCAAATTCAATACGATCGCGCCGCAGCTGCGACCTATGGCTTGAGCATGGAACAAATATCGGGCGTTGTGGAAACGGCACTAAACGGTCGAGTGGTGTCGCAGGTGTCAGAAAACCAGCAGCTGATCGATATTTCCATTTCACTGGCAGAGAATGCTCGCAATAGTTTAGATGCGATTCGCGCGATTCCGCTTTTCACTCCCACAGGTCAAACCATCCCCCTCAGCGCCGTTGCTAAAGTAGATTACGGCATGGGAGCTAATGTGGTAAATCGAGAAGACGTTTCACGGCTAATTGTCGTTTCAGCGAATGTTGCCGAGCGCGATCTGGGTAGCGTGGTGGGCGATATTCAAGCTCAGATTCGGCAAAAGGTACAGTTGCCCAATGGCTACTTTATTCAATACGGCGGACAGTTTGAATCAGAGCAAAATGCCACTAATAACCTACTGGTGTTTAGCATCCTGGCTGCGATCGTCATTGCGGTGTTGATGTTCTTCTCGGTGAAGTCACTCCCTGCTACGATCGCGATTATGATCAATCTACCATTAGCGTTAGTGGGCGGAATTGTGTCGATCGTATTGAGTGGCGGTGTGATGTCTGTTGCATCTTTAGTTGGCTTTATCACCCTGTTTGGTGTCGCTGTCCGGAATGGCTTGTTGTTGGTAGACAATTACAACAACAAGTTTGCTCAAGGAATGCACCCCAAAGATGCGATCGTCAGCGGCTCTTTGGAACGAATTGATGCTATTTTGATGACTGCTCTCACCTCAGCACTGGGAACATTACCCCTTGTCCTGTCTGGTGGAGCCGGAAACGAAATTCTACAACCGCTGGCGATCGTGGTTTTGGGCGGCTTATTCACCTCCACAGCATTGACGTTGTTAGTAATTCCTGCAATCTACGCTAAGTTTGGCAAGTGGTTGATCCCCAAACAAAAAGTAGCCGCAGTTGAAACGAACTTTCCCGTGAACGTGACACCGCAACCTTCAGCAGACTCGATGCTGTAATTCTTTGAGGATTAGCAGAGGCGCGATTTGTTTACCGACATGGGAAGCGATCGCACCTCAAGGTTTGGCGTTGCTGATTCCGTAATGAAATCTGACAAATATGAAACTTGAAATTCTATTTTCTTCGTAAGCAGCCACTTGAAAATTATCACACTTTCAGCAACGCGCTGTTCTAGGGATGGCGGATGGACGGAATTGCTCCAGACAGATCGGTTCGTCAGTGTATGGCTACCGCTTTTGGGCGTGTCGAGCGTGATGTATGTGCCTAGAAGTTGATGATACTAGCAAAAAATCTGAGATTATGAGAAGAATATGAAAAATAATCTCGGTTAAATAAACGACCATGCCAGAAAACCGCCCCAGCCTACCAGAAGTTCACCGCAGTATCAAAATCCCTGATGGTAGTGGCTTTTGGCGCAAGATGCTTGCCTATGCGGGACCAGGGTATCTCGTTTCAGTTGGTTATATGGACCCTGGCAACTGGGCTACAGATATTGCTGGCGGGTCTAAGTTTGGCTACACGCTATTGAGCGTAATTCTGCTGTCGAACTTGATGGCAATCTTGCTGCAATCGTTATGCGTGCGTTTGGGTGTTGCTACCGGACGAGACTTAGCACAAGCTTGTCGTGACTATTTCAATCCGAATGTTAACTTTTGTTTGTGGGTACTGTGCGAAATCGCGATCGCCGCTTGTGATTTAGCAGAGTTACTAGGTAGTGCGATCGCCTTACAACTCTTATTTGGGCTGCCTTTAGTCTGGGGAGTGTGCATCACGGCTCTAGACGTGCTGATGTTGTTATTTCTGCAAGGAAAAGGCTTCCGCTATGTAGAAGCTTTGATAATTATGCTGGTAGCAACAGTAGGAATTTGTTTCGGCTTAGAAATTCTCTTCTCTCGCCCCGACGTAGCAGGAATATTACTAGGGTACGCACCCAAGCCGGAGATTTTGCAGAATCCAGAAATGCTCTACATTGCTATGGGTATTTTGGGAGCAACAGTGATGCCACATAACTTGTATTTGCATTCCTCGATCGTACAAACTCGCGATTGGCAACCAACGAGCCAAAAACGGTGGGAAGCAATTAAGTTTGGCACAATTGATTCAACAGTAGCTTTGTCACTGGCACTATTTATCAATTCAGCGATTTTGATTGTTTCTGCGGCAACGTTTCATTTTTCTGGTTATCAAGATGTAGCAGAAATTCAAGATGCTTACAAATTACTATCTCCACTATTAGGAGTCAGTGCCGCCAGTGCGATTTTTGGTCTTGCCTTACTTGCTTCTGGACAAAGTTCAACCCTAACTGCAACTTTGGCAGGACAGATTGTGATGGAAGGCTTTCTACAACTGAGGCTACCCCCTTGGTTGCGCCGTTTAGCTACCAGGCTGATTGCGATCGTTCCAGCTTTAATTGCGATTATTTTCTTTGGCGAACGCAGTACGGGGAACTTACTCGTTTTCAGTCAAGTGATTTTAAGCTTACAGTTATCGTTTGCGGTGATTCCGTTGGTGATGTTTACGAGCAATCGCCGCTGGATGGGAGAATTTGTCAATCCCCTCTGGCTGAAAGTTCTAGCTTGGTCAGTCGCTACAATTATCGTCAGCTTAAACGTTTGGCTGCTGTGGCAAACCTTTTTAGGCTGGCTGAAGCTATAGAATAGAAACTTCCGCTCTTTGTCTTCTTGTACTTTACCTTCAAGATTTACGGTTGTACGGAAGGTTTAGCAGTTGATGGCTGTTGGATCGTTTGCAGAAAAGTCAACGCTTGTTGGTGGGCGGGGACATTTCCTTGAGCGGAAAAAATTCGCGCTGCTTGCTGTAGATCGGCGATCGCTCCCGACTTATCTCCCAATCGATAGCGGACAGTGCCTCGGTTGCCATATGCTTCAGCCATGTCAGGCTGGAGTTGAATTGCTCGATCGTAATCGGCGATCGCTGCTTTGGCATTTCCCAGCCCTGAATGTGCCAGTCCTCGATTGTAGTAAGCATCGGCAAAATTGGCATCATATCGTAAAGCCGTGTTAAATTGAGCCAGCGCTTCTGAAAAATTTCCCCTTTGGGCTAGTACAGTTCCCCGTTTATTGTAAGCATCAGCGTGATGGGGATCGATTCGCAGTGCCGAGTTAAAGTCTGCTATTGCTCCTTTGTAGTTTCCTAGTTCGGCACGGACAAAACCTCGGTTGCAGTAAGCTTCAATAAAACTGGGATTCAGCCGCACGACTCCATCAAAGTCTTCAATTGCACCTTGTAAGTCTCCTCGTTCGGTCTTTTCCACCCCCCGATTAAACAACTCCTGAACGTTTGTCTCGGTTGCAGGCGTTGGCGATGAAGGGTAACTAGGATTTACCGTAGATACAGCATAGACGGCAGGAGTCAGTCCACCCAAGGCAGTGGCTATTCCTAAGATGGCAATCGCTCTACTTATATTGTTCATGAATTGGCTCCACAGTTAGAGAACAACCTCAGATTCGTTAGAGAGTATTTCCTGCTAAATGGGCTAGTTCTGCCTAAAACCAGATCGAGTAAGGAAAATACGATGTAGATTGAATTGAAATCGGACTTTAATCTTTCGTCGTTGGCGATCGAGAGTTTACATCTAGCATAGCAAGGGTCAGCGATTGAGTTAGCACCTTTAACTCTCGCTGTTGTGAGATTGGCTGGAATTTCCTACACCAAATGCATCCTGCCATTTGTCAGAATAGCGTGGTACGAGAATGCGGACATCGGGATCGGGCAACCCAATCCCTACTTGTTTCAAAGCACCAACGATCGCCATTCTGACTGCTGAGGTTGTAGCCACAAAGTCAGAACGTCGCGAGTCAGTCCAAAAACGCACTTCGATCGCAACATCATCCTGCCCTAGCTCCCGTATCCGCACGGAAACTCTTGGTTCTGCCAGCACTCCCGCAGCACTCTGGGCTGCATCTGTGACAACATTCACCACTTTTTGTAAGTCGCTATCATAGCCGATAAACAATTCCACGCTACTGCGGCGGATGGGAGCAGCTGTATTGTTAATAATGCGAGAAGTAAAGACTTCTGCATTGGGTACGAGGACTACGCGCCCGTCATAGGTACGTAACTGAGTTGCTCGCAATTCGATCCGCTCGACATTTCCCTCAGTTTCACCCACAACAATCTGGTCGCCTAACTCAAACGGGCGTAGAATCAGAATCAAAATCCCGCTGACAAAATTAGACAGGATATCTTTAAGGGCAAAACCCAAAGCAAGTCCAGTTAAACCTAACCCAGTGGCAACGGTGCGCGGGTCGAAACCAAAGGCATCCAGCGCCACAATTACACCCAATGTCCAGACAGCGTAGTATGCCACCTGCTTAATCAGATTTTCCACAGTTAGATCTTCCACAATATGACGGAAGATAATTCGCATTAACCAGCGTACACTGGTGGCGATCGCCCAAAATAATCCAATGACCAATCCAGATGCAATCGCACGCGGAACGATCGCGATCGCGGATTCCAGCAGCCGTCCGAAGGCAGTAGCGACCGATGCCTGGACTTCAGCCACAAACCGCCCCCACGGAGAAAGTCGCCGCCGACTCGCTCGCTTGAGGGCAGCATTAATTGCTTGCGACCACTGGCTAGCTAGAGCGTCAACAGTCGTTAAATTATCTTGAGCATCGGCTGACGTAACGGTGACTACAGGTACTCCCGCGATCGTGATGACGCGCTCGGAACGATCTGTGCGGGTTGTTTCAATTCGGGGTGGGGCGATCGCCTCTGGATTCTCTAACAACCTGTTCATCCGCCGCTCGATTTGCCGCGCCCGCGCCTGGGCATCGTTATTTTCCACAGCACTGATGCGAAATACCGAGCGACCATCTAGGCGTACAGTCACTCGTTCGTCTTGCGCTCCTACCCAAGTAGGAATAATTGTTGTCGTCAGGATGGCGAATAGCAGCAGCCATCCGATCGCAGCCTGCATCAGTTTGTTTTGATGGCTCGCGATCGCTCTCCTATTTTTAGGCATGACAAATCCACACTTCTTCTTAAAAAATAAAGCGTGGCTCCAGAAATGTCGTCACGCTTGAGTCAGAAGCAATGAAAAAATCTAATTTGCTAATTCTAATTTCCTTGCCGCTATTTGGAGTATTTCAACTTACAATCTCAACGCTGCCAGCAAATTGAAAAGAAGAGAGTTAATTAGACTTAAAGCAATGGAGCCGAGTAATGCACTCCAAATTCCCCAACGTAGCCGAAATCCCGTGACGAGAGCAGCAGCTAGACCAAAAATAATTGCATTCAAAACAAACAGAAATAGACCCAACGTTAAAAGAATCAAAGGAAAAGTAAAAAATCCTAAGATCGGTCGTAATAGAGCGTTCAAAACTCCGAAGACTGCGGCGGAAATAGCTGCTTTGCCAAAACTATCAACTTCTACCCCCAGTGGTAGCCGCGCAATAATTAAAAAACTAACGGTGGTGACTAACCAGGTAATTAGGATGCCAAGCATAATAATTATCGAGAAAATTGGCGCTCGCGTACGACATTCAGAATTCTGAATTTAGAATTCTGAATGTATAGCACTCGAAGCAAAGATTAGGACAGAATAGAGGGAGTAGGTAGGAGAAAAAAATGCCAACCCCTTACAGCTATGACTTGAGAAGAAAAGTAATTGAGGCAGTAGATGGAGGAATGGGAAAAACTCAAGCTAGTAAAATTTTCAAAATTAGTCGTAATACCATCAATTTGTGGCTTCATAAAAGAGAAGAAACAGGAGATTATCGAGCGGAGGATGGATACCAACGAGGTTATGGCTCGAAAATTACTGATTTAGACGACTATAAAGAGTTTGCCCGAAAACATGGCAGTCAGACTCAAAAGGAAATGGCACAGGCGTGGCACTTAGAAATCAGTGACAAAACTATTGGCAAAGCTCTAAAGAAAATCGGGTTTACCAGAAAAAAAAACCTACGGCTATCGAGAAAGAGATGAACGCGACAGACAAGAATTTATTATAAAAATTAACCAAAAGAAACCAGAAGAGCGAGTATATATAGATGAGTCAGGAATGGATAATCGGGACGACTACGGTTATGGGTGGAATGAGAAAGGACAAAGGTTGCAGGCTCTAAAATCAGGTAAAAGAAGTATTAGAGTTAGTATTATCAGCGGTTTATGCCAAGGAAAACTGATAGCTCCATTCAAAGAGTGAAGGTGCTTGCAATCGTTCAGTTTTTGAGCAGTGGTTATCAGAAAAACTACTGCCTGTGTTACAACCAGGGCAGACGATAATTTTAGACAATGCCACTTTTCATAAATCCGAGAAAATTCGAGAATTAATTGCATCGGTAAAATGCAAACTTGAATACTTGCCACCATTATCTCCAGATTTAAATGAGATTGAACATTACTGGTTTCCCATTAAAAACCGAGTGCGAAAATCTCAAGGAAGCATTGAAGATTTTCGCGAACGAGTAGATACTTCTGTTCGCCTAGCGTCCTAACCTATACTTCGAGTGCTATAATACTTATTCTAGTTTCTGCTGGCGAACTCCGAACTAGAATCCAGCAAAGTTGTAGCCGACACCAATCGCTAGCCCGACGCTAGTATCGTCAAAGAAACCAACATTTACGCCAGCATTGGCTGTAATTTGCCTCGCTACGGGTACGTCAACACCTGCTGTTAACATCGGACCGACATCGCTGTTGTCACCCGTCGCAATTGCTAAGCCACCTCCAACGTAAGGAGAGAAGGCAGATATTTCTTCTGTTTCTGCTCCGGTAGGCTGCAAATTGAAGTCGTAAGTGACTGGAATCAGAATGGCAGTGCTGTCACCAATCACTACTGATGGACGAGCGGATATGGCATTGGTCAGTCCCACTTTGCTGAGAACTGTAAAGTTACCCAAACCTAGAGCTGTTTCGCCACCACCTAAACCGATGTTACCGCCGATGCCGATATAGCTAGAACCTCCACGAGTGGCTCGACCTGGTTCGACATCTCCACGCGGAGGTTGAGCGGGTGTCGTTTCCGGTGTCGTCGTAGGAGCCGATGGTTCAGTCGTTGGGTATGTAGGCTCGGTTGTGGGAGCCGATGGTTCTGTTGATGGATAGTTAGGTTGGTTTGTTGGCGCTGATGGCTCGGTGGGTGGGTAAGTAGGTTGAGTTGATGGGTAAGTAGGCTGAGTTTGAGCTTGAGCAGACAGTCCACTTGCTACTACAGCTAAAGTAGCAAAACCTAAGACTACAGAAGTCTGCTGAAAAAATTTGGCGTTCATGGTCGTCCCTTTATCAAATTAGTTGCAAGAACTGTCTCAGAACTAAACTATCGAGAATAACGCTTGTCAAAAATCTGTATGTGAAGGATTATTTACTGACACATTTGCTAATAATCGCTAGCAAAAGATAGATAAATTATTGCTATATCTAGAGATAGAGATTGAATATTTCTTCTATTACTCGGAAGTCAAATATGTTTTATTGACATTCAAAAAACATAAAAGTATTGTACGGCTTATCGAATAGTGGCTCTGGTTGCTTTAGATATCGATCTTTTTTTGCTAGCTTAACTGGCATCAACAGATAGACTCAAAATATCCAGCTTTTAAAACAGCAAAAATTTTTCTGAACAAGATAAATATTAGAAATTAATCACTGCCGCTTGGCGATTGCATTTTCTAAAATATCACCCGTTCGGAGAAACAGAAATCTATTTTCATTACTCTTTGTACTGCTAAAGAGAAAGAAACATCGACGCTAAAAGCATCAATTTAATCCGTAGGAAGGATGAATTGGTCTAATCCAATTGAATAGTCTAACCACATCGTACAGACAAGCTGAGTGTCTTTGCCCCAGCAAAAGCAGCAGCAAGAGGAAGGTAAGGTTGTGAGTTTAGGACAGTCGATAGGCTTAGTCGTTTTTATTGTCTCTCTGTATATTTTGTGGCAAATTCGGCTAGTCGTCTTGCTGATATTTACATCTGTAGTGTTAGCAACAGCGATCGACCGACTCGTGCGGCTGTGGCAGCGACTTCACCTGAAACGAGGAATTGCGATCGCCCTCTCAATAACGCTGTTACTCGCCCTCCTGGTTGGCTTTTTTGTAGTCGTCGTGCCGCCTTTTGTCGAACAACTGCAACAATTGGTCGATCGCGTACCTCAAGGGATAGAACAGTTACGCGGTTGGGCAACCTGGTTACAAGATCTAATTCCAGAGCAAGTGGTAGAAGATCTACGCGGCTTAAGAGGATTTACTCAACAACTACAATCTTTTGCAACTCGCCTATTCGGTAATTTCTTCACTCTGTTTTCTAATTCACTGGGGATTATCCTCAACTCGTTGCTAGTGCTTGTTTTAACTATCATGCTCCTAGCCAATCCTACCCCTTACCGTCAGGGATTTATCCTGCTATTTCCTTCCTTCTACCGTCGCCGCGTCGAAGACATTCTAAAACAATGCGAAGTTGCTTTGGGGGGCTGGGTTACAGGCATCCTGTTTAATATGTTTGTCATTGCTGCCTTGAGCTGGATTGGTTTGTTACTTTTGCAAGTACCTCTATCTTTTGCCAATGCCATTCTCGCAGGTCTGTTAACATTTATCCCCAATCTCGGACCAACCCTGAGCGTTATTCCACCGATGGCATTAGCTTTACTGGATGCTCCTTGGAAAGCGTTGGCTGTGCTGGGACTTTATATTGCGATTCAACAGATTGAGAGTAACGTACTGACACCTATAGTCATGCAGAAACAAGTCTCTTTACTGCCAGCAATCACCCTGGCATCCCAAGTTATTTTTGCCAGCTTTTTTGGTTTCTTAGGTTTGCTGCTGGCTCTACCGCTACTAGTTGTGACTCAGGTTTGGGTAAAGGAGCTTTTAGTTAAGGATGTGCTGAATAACTGGCAGAGAAATGAATCGGGTAATTCTCGGCTAGCTCCAGCCGGAAAAGGCGATTCGGCTAATTGAAGACCATTTCAATTTCTGCGTAGCTACTACTTTTTGAATCCCACGCCAGCAATACTCGTCCAACGCGATAATCCAAAAGTGAAGGGGTAGCAACGAATCTCGGACAATCCTGCTTCAGCCATCAGATGAGTTAGCCGCTTTGGACTAAGACAACCATTTCCCCAATGCCATTGAATGCACCACCCCAGTAAACCTGGACGAGTGACGGTGAGGACGAGCGGTGCTTTTGGACGCAACACCCTGACCATTTCTTGGAGTCCTCTAATGGGATTTGGTAAGTGTTCTAGCATATGGGCGCTCAGAACTAAGTCAAAGGCGTTGTCATCGAATGGTAGATTATTGACATCGCTTTGGCAGACTTGGCAATTCACTCCTGCTTGAACTAATAACTGGTTTGCCTTGGCTAACATCTCTGAGGAGATATCTACGCCTGTAACGTGTAATTTGGGACTCACGGTTTTAGCTAGAGCCAAACTGAAGGCAGCTGTACCGATGCCGCAATCGCACACAGTTGAGCCATCATGCAAATGCGCCATTACACCAGACTGTTGTAGAGATTGGAATAATTTCGCATAGGCACGGCTATAACCCAGCCATTTCAGGTGACGATGCCAACATGGAGCGGCTGTATTGTACATCCGAGTCAGTTGCTCGGTAGTGGGATAAACTCGCCCAATCGAGATTTGCCAGTATCCAATGACCCATTCCATCGCTCGAATTCTCAACTGCTACTCTAGCTTTAATGTCGCTCTGTAATAGCAATAGATCGCTAGTCAAATGGATAGTTGGAGGACGATTGAAAGGATAGTTTTAGCGATCGCGATGCAAAAGAAAAGGGGCTAGTATAGCGCCCCTACGCGAATTTATCAATTCTTGGCGATTCGACACTAAGTGTAGTGTAACGGAACTTAGGGACGGACACTTTGCTTATGCCGGGAAACCCGTCCACCGCAAGTGTCCTCATGAAAGCCAAGGCAAGATCTTAACTTTTAACCAATTGATTCAAAAAAGATAAGTCTTGTATACTGACAGACATGGGAAACAAGGCTTACAAATTTCGACTCTATCCAAATGACGAACAAACTTCGTTTTTGGCACGTTGCTTTGGTTGTTCTAGGTTTGTCTACAATCACTTTTTGAGATTGACGACTGATGTGTATGCTGAGGCTAAAAAATCTTTGCGCTACAAAGACTGGGCTGGTTTGTTGGTTGAGTTGAAGAAGCAGTTTGAGTGGCTAAAAGAAGTTAACTCTCAGGCGCTTCAGCAAACCCTGAAAGATTTAGAATCTGCATTTGTGCGCTTTTTCAAGAAACAGGGCGGTTTCCCTAATTTTAAGAAGAGAAGTAACTGTCAATCGTTTAGAGTACCACAGCATTTTTCTATTGATGAAAACGGATTCCTCAAGCTTCCCAAAATGACACCTATCAAAATGGTGATTCATAAGAAGATACAAGGAACTCCAAAAAACGTGACCATTTCTAAAACCCCTTCAGGAAAATACTATGCATCCATTATCGCCGAACAAGATATTCCTCATGCTCCCTTGAATGGAGATCAAATCGGTTTAGATCTTGGTGTCAAAGAATTTGCTATCACATCAAAGTCAGAGAAATTTGAAAATCCAAGATATTTTCAAAAATCTTTGCGACGACTCAAGATTAGACAAAGGAGATTAAGCAGAAAGAAAAAAGATTCTAATAATCGTGTCAAAGCGCGTCTAGTTGTAGCTAAAGTGCATGAAAAAGTTGCATTTCAGCGATTAGACTACCAGCACAAGATTAGTCTGAAACTAACTTGCGAGAATCAAGCAATTTCAGTGGAAGACTTAAATATCAAGGGAATGGTAAAAAATCGCAAACTAGCTAAACAGATTAGCGATGTGGCTTGGGGTAACTTTTTGACAATGCTAGAGTACAAAGGCGACATCTACGGATGTGAAATCAAGTATGTAGATAGATTCTTTCCTAGCTCAAAAAGATGCTCTAATTGCGGCTACATTAAAGAAGATTTGACTTTGAAGATTCGAGAGTGGGAATGCCCAGAGTGCCGCAGATTTTGGGATAGAGATACCAACGCTGCTCTAAACCTGATGCTGTTTTCTGAATCTAAAATACCCCTGGAAGAGGGGAAATCTACGCCTGACCAGCTAGTTGTAAGACTAGGTATGAGCCGCAGTAGTGGCTCAGGGCAGGAAGCCACGGGTGAAGCGTATGCGTAACCCGTGGTACTTCACTGCTCTAATATTTGCAGCAAATCGTTTGGAATAGACATGCGCTCGGAGTCACTGATGTTAACTCTGCCGTCTCGAAGATATCGCTTGCGTCCAAACAACAAAGTGAGAGGAATAGCCAACACAGTTGGGATTATTTGACCAGCTATTTCTTTCACATCTCGTTGCTTCCATGCTAATTTGAGCATTTCCCAGTGGGCGATCGCGTGCGGCAAAGGATCGGCTTGACCGAGAATATGCGCTCGTTGCAATGCCGTCCATGCAGCTGCAAAATTTCCAGTTTCAATAGCAGTTCGCGCCTGACGTATTTCTGTTTCAAAGTGCTGGCGCACAATTGCTTTCATAATTTTTCGTCCTTTCGATCTTTCTAATTTCCATGTTGCAATCTCAACGCCATTAGCCACTAGCCGAAAGGATAGTTGAGAGGATAGTTAATTAGGTAGAGTCTTTCCCGATTATTGTCTGAAGTATTCAGATGCAACAGTGGTAAACTGTCTAGGTTGGTAGTATTTCAAAGTTGAATTAATCAGGTGTTCTAGCTTTTGGTGGAAGCGAGCGGCGATCGCAGCTATCGCTCTTTCATCACTCTAGGCAGAAGAAAATGAGAAATTGTCTTGCTCAGTAGGATTAGGAATCATAGTTCTAAAGGAATTCATCAAAGCGATAAGTTGCGAAAAACCGAACGATAATTGTTCAATAGAAAAGACCTTTAACCACGGTTTTAGTAAATTGAATAAAACAAATGGTTGGATAATGAGACGCAAATTGTTAAGTAGGTTTTTCCAACCAATGCCTGTATCCCACCACTCATGAGTAGCAAACTTAGAGGGAATATTGTCTAGATTTGGGCGCGCAGGATCATTTCCTAATTTTTGAGCAGGATTGAGTGCCTTTGAGTGTAAACTGACCATCAAGTAAGCACTCATTACCAATTCCCACCATTTCTGAATCTGGTCATAATCTGTGACGCGAAAATCTGCCCAACCTAATTCATTTTTACTCTGCTTGAGTCCGTATTCTACCCAGTTTCTTAATCCATCGAGATTGCCAACTTTCTGAAATTTCACCCCTGGAATTTTCGTCATTACATACCAAGTTGAATTTTCTGGTAATTTATCTGGGTCGGTGGTAATGAGCCAGTATTGAATCTCTCGGCGTTTGCCAAAAATTACTTCTCGAATATACCGTTTTTGCTTAGTCCCATCTGAGAAAATACGCTCAAAAGCTCGCCAACGCTTTTGCCTGACTGACTGGCTTTGTGGCAACCATACTCCATGATTATTACGAATTGCTACAGCATAATTCAAATGAAATTCATTCAAAACTTGGATAAAAGTAGTACGGCTTTCTCCATACAGACTATCAGCTAACACCAGTTGGAATTTAAAACCAAACTGCTGTAAGTCACGAATCATTTTGGCAGCGATTTGAGGTTTTGTTTGATATGTGTCTCCTGGCATTAATTTCTCTTTCGGTTTATAGACTTCAAATGTGAGGGGAAATGTCATGCTCTCAAACAAACCGTATGCTGTGACCGCAACTATTCCATTCTCTACTTTTCCTAAATTTCCAATATACTGTCGTTTGACATAATCAGTCGCACTTCCTTTCTTTCTATCTCCTGTCTCATCAATAGACCTCCTGCATGAATCAAGCAGCATGTGCCAGTTCATAGTTCAGCAGCCCAGCGATCAAATTTAAGCGTAAGCCAAAACGCTTTCGGCGATTACGATAACGTCCAGAAAAAATGCGGAAAATCTTGAACCGACGGATAACATGTTCGACTCGAACTCGCAGTCGCGCCAAAGCACGATTGTGTTGCTTTTCCGCCTCTGATAAGGGTTGGTTGCGTGGCTTCTTGGTAGGCAGACAAGCCCCTCGATGCTGTTTGCCAAAACCCTGATAGCCTTTATCTGCTAAACACAACTGAGATAGCACGAAGGGCAAACGACTATGCTTGAGTAGCTTGAAATCATGCACTCTGCCCTTGTCTACATCAGTACAGATCACCTGCCCAGTATCAAACTCGATCAACATCTGCGCCTTCATCGTATGACAATGTTGTTTGCCACTGTAATATCGTTTTTGTTTTTTTTCGGACGTTCTATTTCGATTTCACCCACATCTATTACCATGACTTTCCACTCCCAACCTGGCTGATACAAAGCACGCTTACTCGGTAGCCGAAACTTGCCACATTTGATTAACAAATCTTCGACTTTTCTGACTATCCGCCCTACTGTGGTTTCGTGCAGTCCCCAACTGGTGGCAATATGAAATTGACTGCGGTATTCACGCCAATACTCCAAAGTCACCAATAATTGATCTTCCACACTCAACTTGTTTTGTCCTCCCCGCCGACCCTGACGCTCTAGATCTGGTCGCAGCACTTCAACCATGTCGTTTAAGGTTTCATGGCTCACCCCGCACAGGCGTTTGAACTCAGCGGCTGAAAGATTTTGTAAGTCGGTGTATGGCACGCTCACCCCTCCTCTTTTCCATTCCTGCCATGCTTCTACCCCATTATCCAACTCTTTTCTTGCCAACTGTCACACTGCTCTACTATTCATGCAGGAGGTCTAATGATTAGCACTATTTCTCGCTCTGCTAACACAGACAAAATTAAGTTTAATCTTGCTTTCCTCAATTGCGATGCTTTCCACGGTGATTCTGTCAAAAAATGAAGTAAACCTTGCTCGTTATTTAATCCGACGATTTTCGCAATTGCTGGTAATGATTTACGTTTGATATCTGAAATCATCCCCACATGAAGATACTTAAATGCTTCAAAACTTCGCACCTCTGGAAATAATCGCCGATACCATTCACAGTAATCGTCAACGAATTTGATAGTAGGTGCAGCAACTCTAGGCTCAATCATAGTCGTACTAAGGAGTAGCGACGCTTTACCCTATTATTATCTCATAAGAGTGATGAAAGAGCGCTATAGCGTTTTCCAATCTACTGAGATACAGTAACAGCAATGAGTAAACCAACCACGGAGATCGTTGAGCGAGATTTTCTTAAAGGCTAATTCAATTGCTTTAGCCAAATCTGGATAGTTTCTGGCACCAATAGAACGCAGTATGCTCTTAATCTTTGACCAGCAATTTTCAATTGGTGAAAAATCAGGAGAATCAGGTGGCAAATAAATCAGTTTAGCTCCAGATGCTGCGATTAAAGTCTCAATTTCTTTGCTTTTGTGAATCGAACAATTATCCATTACAACATAAGCACCTGACCAAAGTTTTGGAACTAGTTTTTGGGAAATAAATGCCTCAAATGTAAGTCCATTTGTTGCACCGAGGAGACTGACTTGAGTTATTACGCCCTTGAGAGCAATAGCACTGATTAGAGAAACATTTTTCCCTCGTCTTTGGGGGCGTGACCCATACGCCCTTTGCCCTCTAGGTGAGCGAGCAAACAACCTTACCAAAGATAAATTGACTCCAGATTCATCAATGAAGATCAGATCTTGTGCCAAAATACCTTGAACCAACTGCCAAAACTCTACCCGTTGTTTTTGCACTCGTTCGCTCTGTTTTTCCGTGGGGAAGAGTGTTTTTTTTAACGGTTAGGTTCAACTTTTGCAACATCCTATCCACGGTGGAACGACCGATGAGAACTCCCGTTTGTTGGTGCAATAGAGTTCGCAGTTCTTCTAAAGTCGCATCATTGTTGGCTTCTACAATTGTAGCGAGAACGCTTAACTGCTCCTGTTTGAGCTTGGTTGGCGTTTGTTGCGTGCGAACTTTGGGCGCAATGCTTCCAGTCTCGCGATATTGTTTCAACAATTTTTCAACAAAACTTAGGGCGACTCGGAATCTTTTTGCTAGCTGTCGTTGAGATATTCCGCCTTCAAAATAGGTATCGATAATTTTCTGGCGCAAGTCAAGCGAGTATGCCTTCATTTTTATCTGGGCAGAATACACAACCATTACTATCGATTGTACCTGAGTAGACTAGGAAATGCTATATCCCTGTTTTGTCACTTTGGGAGAAGCCAATTTCTGTAAGGCTTTCGGCGCTTAACTTTCAACTTTTTGGCTAGAAGTTTTGGTTACTGTTAGAAAATAAACCTTCTAACCTCGATCAATTCAAGCTTACAGTCTTGAGCTTCGATTTTTACTTTCCGAGAGTGACATAACAGGGATATCTTGACAGTTGACTGCATTCGAGTCGTTGAACTCTGCTATTGCTTCAACTTACTACCATTTTGGTAGGATAAAAATATTTTCTGAAACTTCTATCAGTAGATAGATTATTATCAATTTTATTAGCAGACCTGATGAAATCGTCTCAGCCTTATCAGCCACTTCTTTTTCGGATTTTGCATGGACTAATTGGCTTATTTGTATTGTGTGCAATTCTAACGGCTTTTTGGACTTACGATACTTATGATGGACGGTGGGGACGAATTCCTTTACCCCGATTTGAGGCAATTGAAAGCATTCATGGTACGTTTGGGCTGTATGTTCTGCTCTTATTTCCTCTGTTTGTTTTGTATGCCTTTCATCGCGGACAGCAACGCCTGATTCAACCAGATTCTCTCACGAAGTTAACTCAAGTTGGCAAACCGATTTGGTAGTATACGCTGCATCGGTTAACCAATACAATCGTTATCCTGGCACTCACTTTTGCTTTATTCTCTGGCAAAATGATGGACGAAAAGTGGTTGCCAAATGGGGAACTCGATCGCGGATGGTACTACATTCATCTCATTTCATGGGTAACGATCGTGTTAGGCGTTGCGCTTCACCTGTTGATGGTGGCTAGGGTTGGCGGTAGATCGTTACTAATGTCAATGCTAAATTGGCGTTTCCGCGATCGCGATCGCCCTACTCTATGGTTGGGGCATTTGCTCAACTGGTGGGACAATTTGCAATTAGTTGCAGTTGCATATTGGTTGCAGTCAGCTTCTACACTGAAAATCTTAGAAGCTATTGTACTGTTTAGTATTGCTGCTGCTTGGATTGTTCCCCTCTTCAAGTAAGCCACAAGCCACAAATTATGACAAGACTTGACAAACTAAAGCAACAAGCACGATACCTCAAGGCAGAACTGTATGCTTTGTATCTAGCATATCGCGATCCTCGCGTGCCTTGGTACGCCAAAATATTTGTGGCGTGCGTGGTAGGCTATGCCTTCAGTCCAATCGATCTGATTCCCGACCCGATTCCGCTTTTAGGTTATCTTGACGATCTGATTCTCGTTCCACTCGGTATTGCACTGGCAATTAGAATGATTCCGGCAAATGTGATGGCAGAATATCGCCAACAGGCGCGACTGAACCAACAGCGCCGCAAACCGACGAATTGGGTAGCCGCAGGAGTTATCGTCAGTATTTGGTTATTGTTCGCTATGCTAGCGGTGTTCTTAGTGATGAGAGCTATACGACGATAAGAAAAAACTCCCATCAACTAATCCAAACATTTGTTTGAAACCACGACTTGCTAGACGGGCGATCGCGGCTGCATGGCAAAATTATCTCGTGTTATGGCTTATACCAAAATTCCTAATTCTCTCGCCTTGGCTACTGCTTGCGTGCGGTTGCTGACATCCAGCTTGCCGTAGATATTGCGGGCGTGCCATTTAATCGCGGCAAGGGTGACGAAAAGTTTATCTGCGATCGCCCGATTGGAAAGACCTTGGGCTAGATGTTGCAAAACCTCCAGTTCGCGATCGCTCAATGGTTCGATGAGTGGCTGAACTTTAGCAGCTGTCCCCTCAACCTGACTAAAGGCTGCTAACAAGCGATTGACCGATTGAGGATGAATCCCCTCCGCGACAGCTTGGCGTAGTAACTCCGCCATCGGCTGACCTTCATCCACAAACAAACGGATATAGTCTCCTGTATGGGGAAGATCGAGTGCTTGTTGCAGTAGATGCAGCGATCGCTTCCTATCTCCACGATTGTGCCAAACTAAAGCTTGCAGCATCAATACTTCCATCACTCGTGCTTTGCGCCCACCTGCTGCGGTAAAATCATGGAGTCGCTCCAGCAGTCGCAGAGCGTCATCTAAGTATGGCTTAGTTGGATCTGCCAATTTACCACGGGTAATTAGGACTCTTGCTAGCGTTAGGTAATCTAACTCCGAACCAGCTAGAAACTCGTCAGTAAAACTGTATCGTAATTTGCCATCTACGCTTAAACCGCTATCCTCCGCCCAAATGATCGCGGCATCTAAATTCCCCTGCGCTAGATTTAATCTTGCTTGACAAGCTGGGACCGAAAGAATTGTCGCCCACAGCCAAACTTGACATTGCCCAGCTGCCTTAATTGCATCCATTGCTGCTTGGGTGTCCCCTTGCGCTTGACGCACGCGAGCCAAGGTGATGTAACCCATCATTAAACCTGGCTGTCGAGTTTGAATACCGCGTTCAATGCTTTCGGTTAGGTGTTGTACGGCTGCGACTAATTGGTTTTGTTCTCGCAGCAATTCACCCATTGCCACTTGTACCAATACACCTGCATAAGTGGATAACCAGCCGCGTTCCCTAGCTAGACCGACTCCTTGCTGGCACAGAACGGTTGCCTCATCGAGCCAACCGCGCAAGGCGAGAAACTGCGCCTGCAAATACAATGGGGCGATCGCCGGATCTGCTATGCCTCTGTTTTGACCGATTTGAGTTACTTCGGGCAGCAACCTTCTAGCCGCGGCATAGTTGTCTGTAACGAAGTAAGTCACGCCGAGATTAAGTAGAATGACTGCCCGCAGCCAAGAATCGTCTTGAGGCAACTGCTGCAAGGCTCGTTTCATCAGCGTCACTGATTCAGCCGTTGCTCCTTGTTGACGCGCTTGTATGCCTTTAATTGCAGTCACCAGTCCCCATAACTTTTCGGTATTCGCCGATGGTTTTTGTTGTTGCAGCAGGGATTCCAGCGATTGAACCGCCTGCACTGCGGCGGGAAATCGAGCTGTAGAGTAGAGCGCCCAGGCATAAGATAGCAACAACCAAGGGCGCGTCCAAACGAGACCGTCGGGCATTGCCTTTAGAAATGTTAGCAACCTGGCAGGCTCAACCCGTGGATTGGTCAGTTGAGCCTCTCGCTCGATTGAGTCTGCTGCCTGGGGGAAATCGCCAGCGGCGATCGCGTGGCTAATTGCTTCGGTGACAAATCCATGATGTTCGTACCACTCTCGCGCCCGACGATGATACTCGCTCACCTGCTCCGGTTCTGTCCGTTGCAAGCGATCCAAGAGCAGTTGGCGAAACAGGTGGTGATAGCGATACCACTGCCGATTGTCGTCCAGCGGCACAACAAATAGGTTGCGGTGTTCTAGCTGTGCTAAAGTCTCCGTCCCATCGAGCGAGCGAGCGCCTTCCACAACTGCTTGACAAAGATCGCCGCACATGCGCTCTAAGATGGAAGTGCGTAGGAGAAATGACTGGAGAGGTTTGGGCTGACGCTCTAGCACCTCTTCAACTAGGTAGTCCAGAATGTAATGCCGATCGCCTGTTAACGATGCAATAAATGTCGAAATGTCTTTGACATCGCGCATTGATAGCGCCGCTAGTTGTAATCCCGCAATCCATCCCTCCGTCCGTGCTTGAAGTGTCGCTACTTGATCTTGTGATAGAGATAGTTGCATTGACTGGTTGATGAATGCAGTCGTCTCTGCTAGGGTGAAGCATAAATCTGCTGCTCCCAGTTGCATCAACTGGTTACGGACGCGCCATCGCGCCAGTGGTAGGGGTGGATCGACGCGAGAAGCAATCGCCAAGTGTAGTTGCGGTGGCAAACGACCGAGCAAAAAGGTCATAGCCTCATGAATTGGACGAGCGGAGATCGCTTGATAATCGTCCAAAACTAAAATCCGCTCGTCCGAAAAACTGGTAATTTCGTTAATCAGCGGGATCAAAAAAGACTCGAACGATGGGGATTCGAGCGATCGCAGCATGGAGAGCGTTGTTGCTCCAATGTTTGGGTGAGATTGTTGTAAAGCCGCAACAAAATAAGTCCAGAATCGGAGCGGATCGTTATCCCCTTCATCTAGCGATAACCAACTGCTAGGTAGATTAGTTTGACGCAACCACTCGCTCAATAGGGTGGTTTTACCAGAACCAGCCGGAGCCGAAATTAGGCTTAACTTGCCTGACAAACTACGATTCAACCGTTCGAGTAGGCGATCGCGCTGTACCAGAGAAGATCGAACTGGTGGAATGTGGAATTTTGTCAATAACAGGGGATTAGTCATCGATGATGCCCCTCAACTCTAATTCACGCTGCTTGGCTAACGCATTACTACCAAATCAACCACTGAGAATTTAACTCAAGACTAGCAAATAAAGGCTTTAGAAGGTTACTAGGCAAACTACTTTACTTTACAAGGGATAAGCGTTGCTTATCAGCGATACCAGAGTAATGCACAAGCCAACTTATTGTTTAGAAATCGATCGGCAAAGTACCTCATTGCATTGGTTTCGAGCTTCTATATCTGACATGAGAAAGTTGACGCTTGACGAACCAAATTGTCAGAGGCGGTATCAGCATCCACATCAATAGTGGCACTAGTCCAGTACCGAAGAAGGGGAGCGTTGGCATAGAATTGGCATATGTCCATACACCCAGCGGTTCAGTTGCTAGGGCTTCAAAAATAACTGTAATAACAACTCCTACAAGTGTAAAAATACCGACGTTCCAGCGGCTTAGTTGATGAAACCATTGACGCGATTTTGATATAGCTGCAACTACCCAAAAAGAGGTAAGTGAGATTCCAACATCCCCTAGTGTAGCGAGAGTGCAATTTCTAGTGATGTCAAAGCAGGAAAGTTCAGATGGAACTTGATAAAACGGCATTTGCTGAATTTCCCAAAAGAAAGACAACAAAAATGAGAATACACTCACATTCCATTCGGGCGAATCCAGCCAACGAAAGGAGTGCATGGCGTTTTGACGATTTGACATACGACAATTTAAGTAAGTCCTTGAGACAATCGTTCAATAGTGAAGCGAGGTAGCGTTTTGGCGATTGACCTAAAACCCGCCATTGATTTCACCTGCGCTTCGTCATTCCAGTTCTTTCCAAGTTTTGCCGCCATCTTGGGATTGAAAGACAGCATTGTTTTCATTCACTGCGTAAAGCACCTGGGGATTGCTGGGGGCGATCGCCAAATGTAATATTGTTCCGTTCGTTCCAGTTCCCAACGGCTGCCACGTCTTGCCATTGTCAGCACTGCGATACAGACCAGGTGCCGATTGGAGGGCGCGATATCTAACCAGCACACTGTGGTTTCCCTGTTTCAATAGGGCTAAACCTACTACGGGTGCAGTTTGAGTGTTGGGAACTAACGTCCAACTGTTGCCACTGTCGGTACTTTCATACAAACCTGAGCGAGTCGTGGCAAACACGCGAGCGGCATTTTGGGGATCGACCGTCAGGCTAAAGGGAGCATCCCCTAGCCCAACCATGCGCGGCTGAGTCCAAGTTTTACCGCCATCCGTTGAAGCATGCAATCCCTGCGCTCCAGAAGCGGGCCAGCCATAAAAGATATTTGGATTGCTCGGCGCGATCGCCAAAGCGTGAAAATCCACTCCTGGTAGCGAAATTTGTTTCCAGTCCAGTCCTTGGTTGTCGCTGATTTGAAATCCCAGATTACCGCCTGTGGGTGGGTGACCGCTGGAGTAAAAGCGGTTGGGGTTGGTAGGGTCAGCGGTAAAGCCCATGTAGTCAGCCCGTTGTTTACCCATCCAAAACCACAGCCCAGTTTCGGAACGCTGAAGCAGTCCATGATGGGTAGCAACATAGGCGATCGCTGGATTAACTGAATTGACTGCTAACCCGTGTACGTGAGTTGTTTCCCGCCAGGTTTTGGGGGCAGGTGTCAGAGTAACAGCAGAAGAAGCATTAGTTGCTGTCGTTCTCTGTTTGGCAGCAGTTGCTTGCACTTGATTTGCTATTTGGTTACTGGTCTGCAGTCGGCTAGAATGGGCTAACCACAAGCCCAATCCTCCAACTAGAAAGACAAAAGCTGCTGGTAAAGCATAGCTCAGCGCTGTACTACTTCTAGCCCCTTTGGAAGCTTGATTGTTTGAATTTGGTTGGCTCATTTTAAATATGTTTATCTCAATAAAGTAGTTGCCGCTAACCGACAAGCGGTATAGCGGGGGCAGCTTACACCCTACTTAGATTGATTGTGCTGACGATCCATCGTCCCTGGCATATTATTCATCATTCCTGGCATATTGTTCATCATCGATTTGCAGCAGGCGCACCCCATCTGATTTGTCTGTGGCGTAGTTTGGTTTCTTGGCGCTGTTCTTTGACCGCTCTGCTGTTGAGTTAGTTTCGTCTCATTTAAAGTACTAGAGGCTTGATTGGGAGTCAGTATCCGCCCGTGAGTGTTGGCTAGTGTTGGACTGGCTGCTAGCACCATTAATGTTAGACCAGCTACAGAGCCACTTAATAATGTCTTAGTTAGTGCAATCATCTTCATTTCTACTCTCCATGCTTCTGTAGATTTACTAGTTCTTCAGGAACTAAAGCCATGCTAAACTCTCAAGTTAACTAAAGAGTCAAGTCACCTGTAATATTTCGTTTCTATATAAGGGTAAGAGCAAGCCTTGACTCTACAGCTGACTTTAAACTTTAAGCTGTAGTTACTCAAAGTAGATTGCCCGATATTTAATATGACTACTGTGAAAAAAACTTGTGAGCAGGTACAGCTAAATAAACTTTTAAAGATCGGAGAGCTAGCAGGGCAAACAAAGGTTGCTGTGGCAACCATTCGCTATTACGAAACTTTAGGGTTGGTAGAACCAGCACACAGGAGTGAAAGTGGCTACCGCTACTACACCGGTGATACCATCAACCGAGTGCAATTTATCAAGAAAGCTCAATCTTTACAGTTTTCCCTAGCAGAAATTCAGCAAGTGCTCGGTGTTCGCCGTCAAGGGAATCCTGCCTGTCCCCTTGTTCGAGACTTATTGAATCAAAAAATTGCTCAGATAGAAGAGCAACTTTATCGCATGAAATCGTTGAAGGCACAGCTAGAGGCGTATCGAAACCATTGGACAGACAGACCATTAGACGACCCTTGCAGCCAAGAGCTTTGCAGCTTAATTGAGGAAGTAGCTGAGCATTCACTACCCAGCGAACCAAATCTCAAGTCAGAGTTCGGAAGAAACTAGCCTCAGAATAGGTAAAATTTCGTTTTGTTGTAAAGAAAATTGTCTGTATGCTTGACTCTCAAGCCCAGTGGAGAGTCCAGAATATTAGTAGCAGAAAATCAAGAGTGCATACTGGATGAATATCATGGTCAAACGTCAAATTGAGATCTTTGTAGCGGACTGTCCTCTTTGCAATGAAACAGTTCGATTGGTGCAAGAACTGACTTGTTCTAGTTGTGAGGTATTGATATATGACCTGCGGGAGGGACAGACACACCCAACCTACCTGGTGAAAGCCCAGAAATATGGGGTTCAGGCAGTTCCCGCGCTGGCGATCGATGGAAAACTGGTTTTGACTGGCAAGCCAAATCAAGAGCAACTACAAGCTATTGGTGTAGGTCAGCCTTTCAGTTGAAATTAGCGGTGTAGATTACCAGCACTTTCGGGCTAACATTCCAGCAATTGTTAGCCCACAAATCATTGGTGTGGCAACCAAAAGGACTTGAAGTTGTATGGGAGTTTTCCGCAACTCTTTTCGCAGTTGGTCATTAGACTTATCCGTAAATGATAAATGCTTACGGGAAGGGAGTTTCAGTGATTATAATGGGATGTGCGATCGCAGTTGCGAAGTATACGCAAAAATAGGGCTAGGGGCATACTTCATGGCTAAATTATCACTTGGGAGGCAAAAATATAGGTGTAAAAAAATTCATTGTTTTCCAGTGAATTTAAACATTAATGGTTAGTGAAAACACTCGATTAAGTCGTAGCCTTACTAACCCACAAACTGCCATAATTATCTGGCTATACTTATGGCGGGCTAAACGGAATCTCCCACTGGCTACTCTAAATATTTTCACTTTACCTATCAAATGTTCAACACCTATTCTTCTAGACGATAATTGCTTGTTTTCTTCTTTTTGTAATTCCGATATTTCTGTTTTTCTCGGCTTTTTACGAGGTGTGATAATTGCCTGCTCTCCTATATAAGCTTTATCACCAATAAATGTTTGTTTTGAATCAAATTTATCTCGGGCTTCTCGGAATAAAACAATATCGCTTGTTTTCCCCAATTGCCCAAGATAAATATCAACAATATCTTCTCCATTTGGCAGCACGATAAACTGATTTTTCTGAGTGTGCATCTTTTTCTTCCCAGAATAGTATTGTTTTTGCTCTTGATAGTCAGAAGGTCTCTCTACCGCTTGCTCTGCGCTATCTACAATCAGTTCAGATTCACAAAGCATTTTACGTAATTCTTGATATTTATCGCTATCTTTTTCTACCTCTTCCATTTGAGAAGCTGGTAAAATATCTCTCAATATCTCTACCCAATAATTAAATGCATCGTTATACCATTTCTGAAAAGTCATGCACTATTATGTCAATAGTAACAGTTCGGTTGCTTGGCAGATGACAAGTATTTTTGATATTGAGATTACAGAAAGTATAGAAGAACTTAAAGAGCTACTGAGTAGTCAAACAAATGCTCGGTTGCGAGATCGGGTCAGAGCACTTTACTTACGCCAAACAGGAAGAGTACAAACGGGCGCGAGAACTAGCAACAGTGTTAGGTTGTGATGAATCAACAATTTATCGCTGGTTTCGGCTCTATCAAAGCCAGGGCATGACTGGATTATTGCAATTCAAAACTCCTCCAGGCAAACCCTCAAAACTCCCACCTGAAGTGTTAGAAAGACTACAGATGCGCTTGCAAGAGCGCCAAGGCTTCAGCAGTTATGGTGAGATTCAGCAGTGGTTAGCAACCGAATGTAATTGTGATGCTGCTTATCAAACAGTACATGGAATTGTCCGTTATAAACTCAAGTCAAAACTGAAAGAGCCTCGTCCACTCAGTGTTGAAGCAGACCCACAATTACAAGAAACTTTTAAAAAAAACTTCGGCTCTCCCGTACATAGGGTGATAAGAATTACTAATTACTAAAGCAGGCTAGCAGGCGTGAACGAAAGTTATCAAAGTTGGCAAGTCCATATCCTTGGCGCATAATCAACTTGATTCTATTGTTAATTCCCTCCATAACTCCACTGGTTGTCCGGCTGATAAAATAGTTGCAAATACCATCAAAGTGAGTGCGAATTGTCCGAGTAGATTTCTGGTAAAACACTTGAGCAATTTGCAGCCACTTATTTAAACTTCTCCGAGCTGACTTAACACTTTGATTCGTTTCATAAATCGCTCTCAGTTCCTCTTTTAGTTCGTAGGCTATTCTCAAACAAATAGACCGAGCTAAAATCTCTTCGAGTTTATCTTTTTGCGCTTGATTCAAATCCGTTGCATTTTTCAACAGTAAATACTTACTATGTTTATCTGTAACTCCGGCTTGTTTCCGAATCTTATTCAACTCCTCATTCACTGACTTCATCACATGAAATCTGTCAAAAACTACCACGGCATTGGGGAAAACGAAAGCCACCAATGCGCGAAAACCCACCCCACATATCAATACTGACTTCTTCTACAGCTTCTCGAACCTCAGTTGGCTGTTGCATAAGCATTTCAATAATTTCTTCACTTTTATGAGTGTCGAGAATTTCTAGCAGCTCTCCCCTGTCAACGTTACTCACTACAGTCTTAAAATCTTTGTGTCCTTTATGCATGGCAATTTCATCTATACTGAGGCGTTTTGCTGGCTGCCAGTCTGTTTTTTCATTTGGTTACTCACGTAAGTAAAAATGCCTTGAATTTCTTCTGAACTTAAGTTTTCTTCTCGACTTATTTGCTCAATACTAGAAGACTGAACTCGTTGATAAATACTTTGTTCGTAACGTTGGGTATGAAGTCTACGCTCCTGAACAAAATCTAGCTTTTCTGTAGAATATTTCTGACATTGACGACAGTAGAACTGACGGCGAGGAACTTTCAAGTATACTGGTTTACCAAAAGTGGGTAAGTCTCTGACTAAAATGGAGCGCACTTGGTTTAATTCTGAAGTAGGCTTTTGGCAGTGAGGACATTCACTGACTGCTGCTAAGATGTTGACATCAATACAGACATATCCCTCCACTTCCAAACAGCTTTCAACAGTGATTCCAGGTAAATCCAGTAGCGCATCAACAGAAGAACTCATCGGTGAAATGTCGAGAATTTCTCAAAGTTTATCAAATTCCTCCTCGACCTCTAGAAAAGTAGTAGTTTTTTCAGGTATCTTCGCCTCGTTAGGTTTACTCAACAAGGGATTTAGCAATTTTACTGCTGTTTTTACTCTGACTCAATAAGAAAAATTTATCACCCTCTGTACGGGAGAGCCAAAACTTCCAGACATAGTACAGGTGATGGTAACTCATTTAGGACGGGGACTTCCTGTACGCTACTTTTGTGAGGACGAAAGCCGATGCAGGACTTCATACGCTCCTGGGTCGGGTAATTACTCTGTTTGGTGTCAAACCAATTGCACCTGTGCAGTGTTGCTCTGAGAATTTTTGGCTTTATGGAGCAGTGGAACCGATAAGTGGAGAACACTTTTTCTATGAATTCTCGCATCTCGATTCTGTCTGCTTCCAACGGTTTATTAACTTATTTGCTGCTAGCTTTCCTGATAGTTTGAATCTGTTGCATCTAGACCAGGCTAGTTGTCATACCGCTACGACTGTGAGCTGGCCAGAAAATGTCATTCCCGTTTTTCAGCCAGCTCACTCTCCAGAACTTAATCCTATCGAATGCTTATGGTCAGATTTAAAGAAGCACTTTAAAGGCAAGAATTTCGACAACCTATCTACCCTTAGAGATGAAGTTTTTAACTTGGTTAATTCTCTTTCATCCGCTACAATTGTGTCGCTAACAGGTTGGTCTTACATTTTAGATACTTTGGCAGAACCTAGTAAAAACAGTGCATGACTTTTCAGAAATGGTATTAGCTTTAGTTTTCGAGATATCAAAGAGCAAACCTAAAATATCAAAAATTGGCTTTTGTCTCAGATAAACTAAACATAGACATAGACATACCCCTTCTTTGGGAGATATTTCCGGTTTCCGCCCGCCGCCGCGAGCAATAATGCGGACTTTTCTTTTCTCAATTTCTGCTTGTTTCTCTAAATGTCGTTTTTCTGCCAACGCAACTAATGCCATAAACTGTTCATAATCAATACCAATTAATCGCTTTGCTGACTGGGGATGTGATTCGATTCTTGCTAAAGGACTCGTCATCGTCAATGCACTCATTTTTTTGTTATTGTCTCATTTTTCCACAGGCTTTGTTTTAAGGACATGTCTATTCAATAACATCCAAAATCCATATGACTAAAACCACAGTTCGCGAACAATACGATCGAATGGCAGCGAAGTACGATCGACGCTGGAACAGTTATATTATCAATACGCTGTCATTTCTCCAAGACTGGGCGCAGATTTCTTCCCAAGACAAAGTGCTGGATCTTGGTTGTGGAACGGGGGAATTTGAACGACTGGTACTGACCCAGCAGCCGACGCAAGAGATAATGGGAGTAGATATTTCAGAGAGGATGCTGGCGATCGCCCGCCAAAAACTGTACACCTACCCCAACGTTTCGTTTCATACTGCACCTGCGTCGGCACTGCCATTTCCCGATCGCAGCTTTGATATCGTTGTATCTGCCAGTTCTTTTCACTATTTTGAAGACCCTGTGGCAGCATTAGTAGAAATGAAGCGGGTTTTGCAGCCCCACGGTAGAGTAGTAATTCTAGATTGGTGCAAAGATTATCTGCTGTGTCGGCTCTGCGATCTGGCATTGAAATTTTTTGACCCAGCTTACCAACAATGTTACACCGAAGCAGAGTTTCATCAGTTGTTGGAGCTGGCAGGCTTTGACATCCACCGCGCTACCAGGTTCCGCTTTAATGTGGTTTGGGGAATGATGGTAGCGACAGCTACGATTCATAATTAGCTCGAACTGTCTACAACATTCACCCAAAAATCAGCCGTGACGATTTTACCATTGCGGTTAAATTGACCCCAAAGTTTATACTGTCCCGTTCGAGGAAAGCGAGTAGCAAAATGCACTTGTCCAGGAGGTGTATCTTTGAGTGCATGAGCGTGGACGTAATCGTTCGATGTGAGAGGGGATGACTGTCTCAGGATAACCAAATGTCCCTTCTCTCCTAAGTAAGGTTGCAAATCTGCAATCGGCTTGTCGTTGGCTGCATCTTGTAGATCGAACATCAAAGTGACTTCTTCACCTGCTTTAACTGTTGCTGGAGACAGCTCTAAATTAACTTTTGTATGAGCAAACGTTTTCGTGCGACTCACGTCCATTTTTACAGCAGGTGGGCGATCTCCAGAAACTCTTGTTTTCAACACTGAAACTCGTTCCTGTTGACCCGTCGGTTTGTAGTCGCTGAAGAACGTATAGCTTCCAGGTTTGGGAAAACGAGCTTCCACCTCAAAGCGTCCATTGCTTTTGTAGACAGGATGTAAGTGTGCGAACGACTGTAGATCGTCGCTGACCATAATCAAGTGCATCAGTTCTTCTTGGAACGTATCAAAATTGGCGATCGCGTTTCCATTGGAGTCTCGAATTTCAATCGCTAATCCAACTGAGGTATTGGGAGCGATCTTGTCTGGAGTTGTCAGTTTGGCTTTGGTAGCAGTTTTCTTCTCTGCGTCATTAGCGCGATCCATCCCGTGTCCGTCATGGTTCGCGTCTGCTGCTGCACGCTCGTTATGCTCGGTTGTGCTACTCGCCATTGTTTCTTGAATGTTCGATGCTGACGAGCAGCTTTGAACGAATAATAAGGTAGTTGCTATGGTAAACGCAATCGCTAAACGATTCATAAACTTTCTCCTATTTTCCAGCAGTCAACAAATCCTAAATTCTCCTGTAGGCTAGAGAGTCAAGAGATTTTCCAGCCTAAACTTGAACCATTAAACTTGTTTATTGTCTAAATCCGAAGCTTTTCGGGAACGAGATAACTGCAAGCGAACAGAACCGATCGCGATATATAAAATCGGTACGACAAATAAACTCAAAAATGTCGCAACTAGCATTCCCCCAAAAACTGCCGTACCGAGCGATTGGCGACTGGCTGAACTCGCACCCGTAGCAACTACCAACGGGTAAGTTCCGAGTAGTGTTGAAATAGCGGTCATCAAAATCGGTCGCAAACGTTCTTGAGAAGCTTGCACCGCAGCTTTGGTAACTGAAAGTCCCTGCTCGTGCAGTTGATTGGCAAATTCCACGATTAAAATGGCATTCTTACTTGCCAAGCCAATCAGCATGACTAACCCAACTTGGCAGTAAATATCGTTGTACAAACCGCGCATTGACTGAGCGAGCAGTGCCCCTAAGATTGCCAAAGGCACGGATAACATGATAGTCAAGGGATCGATGAAGTTATTGTATTGAGCAGCCAATACCAAAAAGACAAAGAGCAGACCGAAAGCAAAAACAATCGGAGCTTGACCGCCTGACTCGATCTCTTCTAAAGAAATTCCCGACCATTCGTATCCCATACTTGCTGGTAGTATCTCAGCAGCTAGTTTTTCCATCGCTTGGATCGCTTGAGTGGAACTAAAGCCAGGAGCTGACGCACCATTAATTTCAATCGAGCGCCATCGGTTGTAGTGATTAATTGTTTGCGGTCCCGTAGTAGACGTAACGTTGACGAGATTGCTCAGAGGAATCATTTCGCCCGTTTGCGAACGCACGTACAGTTGACCGATATTCTTGGGGTTAGACCGAAACGGCGTATCTGCCTGGACGTAAGCTCGGTAAGTCTGTCGAAATGCCTCAAAGTCATTGACGTAGCGCGAACCGAGAAAAATTTGTAGCGTACTATAGATCTCGTCTACAGGCACTTGTAAAGCTTTAGCTTTGTCGCGATCGACTTGAACGAGTAACTGCGGGGCATTAGCAGTATACGTGCTAAATACCCTTTGCAATTCTGGTGTTTGGTTGGCACGCTCCAACAACTTACCCATCGTTTGTACAAGGGTATCGATCTCGTTGTTATTACTCCGATCTTGTAACTGGAAGACAAAACCGCCTATACTACCTGTAGCGACCCGAAATCATAATCGCTCCGACCTGAAATCATCGCGTTTTTGAGACCAGATTAAATGAGAATAAGTGGGTGATTGAGACCAGATTAAGTGAGAATAGAACCAGATTAAATGACACTAGACCGAAATCATAAACTTCAGACCAGATTAACTGAGAATGAAAATTGGTGAGGAAACCAGTAAAGAAAACGGACATTTTCGTTACTGCGGTTAGATAAGTTACAGCAAAACGGGAAGTTGGCATTCTCTAGGGCAAAAAACTTAGTAATTATATCAATTACAAGATATGCTTAACAAACACGAGTTTATTTACTCTCTTGTGATGCTAATTGGCTATGCCCGCGTATCAACAGACGATCAAAAGTTAAATCTGCAAAAGGATGCTTTGCGGGCAGCAGGGTGCGAGCAGATTTTCGAGGATTACTTCAGTGGAGTTAAGGCTGTTCGTCCAGGTTTAAATTCAGCTTTAGAAATAGCTAGAGCTGGGGATACGCTCGTGGTATGGCGATTAGACCGTTTGGGCAGGTCGCTCAAAGATCTCATTGAATTGACAGAAACACTAAAAGGGCGCTCGATTGGACTGCACAGCCTACAAGAATCCATTAACACTACATCGAGTAGCGGACAATTAGTATTTCACTTGTTTGGGGCATTGGCAGAGTTTGAACGTAACTTAATCCGAGAAAGAACCCAAGCTGGACTAACAGCCGCCAGAGCTAGAGGGCGCAGAGGTGGGCGACCTAAAGCTTTAGATCCTAACAAACGACAGTTGGCAGTCAAGCTCTACAACGATCGTCAATACTCAATCGACGAAATCTGCCACATGATGGGCATCTCCAAACCAACCCTCTACAACTACGTAGCCGAGGGACAAACAAGATAATGCCCCGCCAACAAATTCCGGCTTCAGCCCTAGCTCGCGCTTACGTCAACGGTTGGACACTTTACCTAGTCGCTGTTCGGAGCGACGACAACTAATTGCCCAAACAGCTAGCTTATATGGAATTTCCAGTGGGACGTTATATCGGTTACTGCAAGAGCATTCCCGACCAAAGTCTCTTCAACGTGCAGACAAAGGCAAACCGCGCAAATTGTCACAAAGAGAGATGGAAAGCTACTGCGAAGTAGTTGCTGCCTTCAAGATTCGCACTAGTAACAAAAAAGGGCGGCATATCTCTACTTCACGAGCAATCGAGTTATTGGAAGAGCATGGAGTCAATACCCCTAATGGCTTTGTCCAACCGCAAAAAGGACTACTGACAAAAACGACAGTAAATCGCTATCTCAAAGCTTGGGGTTACGACACGGAACGGATGACTAGACAACCAGCCGCAGTAAGGTTTCAAGCGGATGATAGTAATGACTGCTGGCACTTTGACCTCAGCCCTTCAGACTTAAAACACATCAACCAACCAGCTTGGGTCGAACCGGAGCGTGGCAATCCGCTACTAATGCTTTACAGCGTCGTTGATGACCGTAGTGGGATGTGCTATCAGGAATACCACTGCGTCTACGGCGAGAATGTTGAAGCCGCACTGCGGTTTCTCTTCAATGCGATGACAGCTAAGAGCAACACCAACTCACCATTTCAAGGCATCCCAGCCACAATCTATGCAGATAATGGTCCGATTTCCAAAAGCCAGGTCTTCCAAAATGTCTTGTCATGCTTAGGGATCGAATTGATGACTCATATGCCTAAAGGCAGTGATGGTCGGCGAGTGACCGCCCGTGCCAAAGGCAAAGTAGAAAGACCCTTTCGGACAGTCAAAGAAGCGCATGAAACGCTTTACCACTTCCACCAGCCAGAAACAGAAGCTGAAGCGTTCCCTGTGGCTGCATCAATATTTGCTGAACTATAACGACCAGCCACATCGGTCAGAATCCCACTCAAGACTAGAAGATTGGCTACAAAATATTCCCAAGGGTGGACTGCGTGCCATGTGCAGTTGGGAGCGATTCTGTACCTTTGCCCGCGAACCCCAGCGCCGGAAAGTGGGCGGGGATGCCAGAGTCTCAGTCCTGGGAGTGGCTTATGAAGTAGATCCAGATTTGGCGGGTGAAACAGTTATTCTTTGGTGGGGATTGTTTGATAACGAACTGTATGTAGAACGAGACGAGCAACGCTATGGGCCATTCTATCCAGTTGATGGACCAATTCCCTTACACCGATATCGAAAGTTTAAGAAAAGCCGCACCCAGGAACGAGCCGACCGCATTGCGACTTTGGCTAGTCTACTAGATTTACCTCGGTCAGCCCTGGCGGGAAATAAGGACTTGCAGTTTGTCATAGACGAGCCACTCACTCCAACCTTGACGTTAACTCCGTTTCAAGATCCAGATCCTTACCAGGAATTCACCTATCCAACGACTTTAATGGCGAAGCGGGCTATTGCCGATTATCTAGGTCAGCCAAGGCGCGAAACTCTCCGTCGAGCAACGGGACTTCATTTGCACCCTAGTCGCGGAAACTTTGACTAAAAAGGTGATTATGGAGCGAGTGCGACAGTATTTCCACCTTTGCCAAGCAGGAGGCAGGAGCGAATGCTAGCTGAGGTAATGGCACATTTTGGTTTAGTTAAGGAGTTGCGGCAGGCAGGGTACTATGAAACGGCAGTCCAAAAACAGATGTTTCAGGAAATCAAAGCTGCGGCGAGATCGGGCAAATTAATCGCACTGACCGGAGTTGTCGGCTGTGGTAAAACTACAACGCTACGACGCTTGTTTGAGGTTTTAGCACGAGAAAATAAGATTCAAGTTTCCAAGTCGCTGTCGGTGGATAAGAACCGCGCCACCCTAGCAACTTTGATTAGTGCTTTGTTTTACGATTTATCAACCGATGACAAGGAGGTCAAAATTCCCTCTTTGGGAGAAAAGCGAGAACGAGAATTACGCAACTTAGTTAAGAAAGGGAAAAAACCTGTTGTCCTGTTTGTCGATGAAGCTCATGACCTGCATTTCAGTACGCTAACAGGATTGAAACGGTTAATTGAAGTGATTGAAGATGGGGGTGGGACGCTCTCAGTCTTATTAGCCGGACATCCCAAATTAAAAAATGACCTACATCGTCCCACAATGGAAGAGATTGGCTATCGGGCTACGATCTTTTCTTTGGAAGGGATGGCAGGTAGTCAGCGTGAATACATTACTTGGTTGATTGATGCCTGTGTGACGGAAGAGACTAAATTGCCTGATGTGTTGACGGTTGAAGCGATTGAACTATTGAGTGAGCGATTACGAACCCCACTGCAAATTGAGCAGCATTTAATGCTGGCCATGGAAGCTGCTTATCATGTTGGGGAGAAGCCCGTTACTGGGACGATTGTGGAGTCAGTACTGTCAAAACAAATTGATGAACTGGAACCAAAGTTAACTAGGCATGGCTATGATGTGCGAGGTTTGGCTCTTCAATTTAACGCTAAACCTGCGGAAATTAAGTGACTGTTTCGAGGTCAGCTTGACTCGGCACGGACAAAAGAATTGACTGACCAGATGCTGACCGCAGGTTTACCAATTTAGGGTAATTAATTAGTTTCAGCCATATACTTTTATTCTTATTTAATCTGGTCTGAAATTTATGATTTCGGTCTGGTATCATTTAATCTGGTTCTATTCTCACTTAATCTGGTCTCAATCACCCACTTATTCTCATTTAATCTGGTCTCAAAAACGCGATGATTTCAGGTCGGAGCGATTATGATTTCGGGTCGCTACAACTACCCAACCCTTGAATAGCAGGAGGATTTACCGGAAGTACAGTTGCTTCCAGAATGGAAGAAAGGGGTTTTTGCACTTGAGCGATCGCCGCTTGCGCGGATTGGTGAGGTTGTTGGCGATCGCCCCAAGGCTTGAGTGGTGTTAAAATCAAACCTTGATTAGCAGTGTTACCTGTAAAGCTAAAACCCCCCAAGGCAAACGTTCCAGCAACTGCAGGGTTTTTCAGCAGTATAGTTTCAGCTTGCTCGATAACTTGACTGGTGTAATTGAGCGAAGTGCCATCCGGTCCCTGAATCAAGTTGATAAAATAGCCTTGGTCTTCATCGGGAAGAAAGGCTTGCGGCGTGCGAAGGTAAAGCCAAGCCGTGAGAAATAATGAGGCAACAAATGCCGCAATTAAGATCGCTTTTACTCGTGTTAGGAGGTGGAGCGTCTGCTGGTATCCTCGACGCACCCAGTCTAGAAACCGATCGAACCGAGTAAAAATCCAGCCCAAGATGCCTGGATATCTCGGCTCTTGACGTAACAACAAGGCAGAAAGGGCGGGCGTAAGCGTTAAAGCATTGAAGGTAGAAACGCCTGTCGCAAAGGCAATAGTGAGGGCAAACTGTTGGTAGAGTTGTCCGGTAGAACCTGGAAAGAAAGCCACTGGAACGAAGACTGCCATGAGTACGAGCGAAGTCGCAATTACGGCTCCAAATAGTTCGTGCATTGCCTCCGATGCAGCTCGCAGTGGACTTAGCCCTTTTTCTTTCATCAACCGCGCAATATCTTCGACAATGACAATGGCATCATCGACGACCATGCCAGTGCCCAGAATAATGCCAAACAATGTCAAGCTGTTGAGGGAGAAATTGAATGCTTTGACAAATGCAAAAGTGCCGATTAAGGAAACCGGAATCGCGATCGCGGCAATCAGGCTAGCACGCCAGTCTTGTAAGAACACGAAAATCACCAGCACGACGAGGGCGACCGATTCCCACAACGTATTCACTACCTCTTGACGCGACTCTTCGACAAACTTAGTGCCATCGTAAGGAATTTCATAGACAATCCCTGGGGGAAAATTCTTTGCCAGTCGCGCCAATTCAGCTTTAACTCCATTTGCAACACTCAAAGCATTACTGTCAGGTAGCTGAAAGATTTGATAGCCCACTGCCTTGCGCTTGCTGTAGCTAGCTGTAGAGCTGTAATCTTCGGCTCCTAATTCTGCTCTCCCCACATCTTTGAGCTTGACCAGCGTACCATCTGCACCCGTTTTCAACACCAAATTCTCAAACTCGGTTGCTTCTTTCAGCCGACCTTGAGCTTGTACGTCAATTTGATATAGCTGCTCGTTGGGGGCAGGTGGTTGCCCAATACGTCCGATTCCTAACTGGATGTTCTGCTCGTCGAGCGCATCTACCACGTCTTGGGTAGTCAAGCCTCGACTTGCCATCTGAGGTGGATTCAGCCACAGTCGCATGGCATAACGGCGCTCGCCAAACCGAGCAACATTACTCACGCCTTCAACTCTTTCTAAGCTATCTAGGACGTAGAGATCCATGTAGTTGCTGATGAAATTCTCGTCGTATTTGTCTGACTCTTGGCTGTAAACTGCGATTCCTAAAATAGCTGCGCTCGATTGCTTGCTGACGGATACTCCAGTTTGTTGTACCACTTGAGGTAATCGCGGTTCGGCTACAGAGACTCGATTGAGAACGTTCACCAATGCGGTATCGGGATTATACCCTAATCTAAACGTAACGGTGATATTGCTAGTACCGTCGTTGCTGCTGGTTGAAGCCATGTATCTCATGCCCTCAACGCCATTAATCTCCCGTTCCAATACATTTGTCACCGTTTCTTCTACGACTGTGGCACTTGCCCCAACGTAGTTTGCCCTCACGACGATTTGCGTTGGGCTGATGTTGGGAAACAGTGCTATGGGTAATGTAGTCAGGCTAATCAGTCCGACTAGCAAGATGATGAGGGCGCAGACAATAGCGAAGACGGGTCGCTTGATGAAGAAATCGACGAACATGGTTTACATCTGGATGAATGAGGGCGATTGCGGCTAGTAAAGTGGAGCTTCCGAGTTTGACGAGCTGCCTATCATAACGTCCTACAGATCAAATTCTTGCTTCAGTCGATTCACCCAGGTTTTGATGCGCTTGTCTGTTAAGTTTGATTGATTATCTTCATCCAATGCCAGACCGACGAACTTACCATCTCGTAAGGCTTTAGAATCAGTAAATTCATAACCATCTGTAGACCAATAACCAACTGTTTCGCCACCTTGTTCTGTAATTTTTTCTTCGAGCATACCCATTGCATCTTGGAAAGTATCGGGATAGCCTATTTGGTCGCCTTCACCAAAATATGCAACTTTTTTACCACTGAAATCAATGCTATCTAATTCGTCAAAAAAGTTTTCCCAATCGCTTTGTAGCTCACCAACATTCCAGGTTGGGCAACCGATGATGATGTAGTTATAGCTTTCAAAATCACTCTTTTCAGCCTTGGAAATGTCATTTAAGTCAACAACACTATCTCCACCAAACTCTTTCTGAATTATTTCTGCTGCTGTTTGCGTGTTGCTAGTTTGAGTTCCAAAAAATAAACCAATCTTAGCCATTTCTTTTCCTCATTAGAACTAAAACTAATTTAAATTCTCTAGCCAACTGGAGAGTCAAGGGGTAAACCAAAAAAGATCTAACTGGTGATGAAGTTTTGAGGCATGAATAGATAGTGCTTAATTGAAAGAAGCACTAAATGTAAAAGCTATATTTACAAAGGTGTTAGTGGTAAACTTAGAAGCGGCTGATAACTGAACGTCAGACCGCGTTTATTGCTCTTCAGCACGATTTTTCAGGTTGACGTAGTTAACTGGCAGAGCGATCGCCAGTGAAATCAAGAAGAGCGAGAATATATCTAAAACCTTTGAAATACTGAGTTTTGGAGTATTTCATAACTCAAACCATACTAAGCTTTGGTGGCAAACTAGTGAAACAAGAAAATCTGATAGGGGTTTTCGTAGTAACAGAACAAATTTCGTCGCTAAGCCTATACGCTTGTCAGGTTCGTTTTGAGAATTCGTAGAAGGTGATGCAGATACCTGCCGAGTCTAGGATTGCAAACTCTCTTGTTCCCCAAGACTTCATCTCAAGCTTGCCATTGGGATGAATCATCTCGCCGCCCTTTGCCTGAAGCTCCTCATAAAGTCGATCGACGTGTTCGACGTGGATGCGAAACGTAGTCCATTCTGCAAGGTGCCGATCGTCGTTCCTTTGAAGGAATATTTCTGCCGAGTCACGTTTGACAATAGCCATTGTCACGGGATCGCCTTCTTTATGGATTGTTATGAAGCCAAGCTGGTCTTCATAGAAAGCTATCGCCTTTTCCATATCATTGCCCGCCGGAATAATCGGGCTAATGTTTCCTAGTCGAGGTGACTTGCTCATAATTTCACTATCGATGGCGTTTTTGCAGTAAAACAATAAACTTCATTAAGACAAAAGCGATCTGTTTAGACTTCTAATAATACTCCTTATCAGTAGCTAAGACCCCAAAATACTTCTGATAATACGCTTAGTAGCATTAATTTGGAAGATGGGACTTCTGATAACAAGAGACAATCGCATACTTCACTTGCTTTTCAGTCTTAACGTCGTTTTTTGTTCTTTTACTAAGAAAATCTCTGATAGCAGTGCCAGCAGACTCGTGTTGAGCAGAAGCGCTTATCTACGCACGTTCAATAATAGGGCAAATTGTCTGTTCGGGATTTTCCGGTATTGTCTCCCAACCAGAGAGTAACCCTTTTAACTCTAATTTGAGAATCTGTAGCTGCTGAATTTGTTGCTCTATTTGGGAAATCTTATCTGACAATTTTATTTGGACATGTTCGCAAGGTAACTCGCCGCGATCGTGAATATCTAAAAAATCTTTAATTTCTGCTAGACTTAACCCTAGTCTCTGCGCCCGTTTAATAAAGTTCAACCGAGCTAAAACATCAGGGCTGAATATTCTAAATCCGCCTTCGGTTCTCCCCGATGTTTTAAGTAGACCTAACTCCTCGTAGTAGCGAATTGTTTTGATTGGTACGCCACTTTCCTTAGCAACTGAACCAATTAATTTTGTCTCTTGAACTACTAACATATTCAACTTCTACGCTCGTAAATTCAGCTACTTCTATCCTAAACTCTCCAGTTGGCTGGAGAGGCAAGAGGATAGGTAACATTGTTATCAATGGGGATCTAAGTTGATGGAGTGAAGGACAGAAGCTTTCCCGTTGTTGTCAACACTGGATGCCTGTACTGCGATAGTAGAATTGGCTCCTTGAACTTCTATCGCACCTCGAAACATATTCATGCCGCAGGTAAACTCATATTTGCCAGGTTTGTCGGGCGTGAACTCAATCGGCGTAACTCTATTCAGAGGTAGTTCCTGGGCAATATGAAAGTCAGGAAAACGGACTTCTTCAAGGCAACTGCTAGGATCTTTACGGTAGAAGTTGAGCCGAACTGGTTGACCCGCACTCACTACAACGAGTCTGGGTTCGTAACCGCCATCTACCGTAACTGTCACTTCTTGAATTCCCCCCACAGCACTCGCCTGACGAGATTTGGGTTTACTGAGCAAGAACCACCATAGCTCTAGCCTAATTAATCCCAAGCCACCAACCGTAACTGCACCTTTTAACCATAAGGGTTGTTCGATCCGCTCAAACTGACTGGTGCGCTCTGAAGAGAAGCGTTGCATCTCTTCGTGAGGCATTTGTGCAACCGCTTGACCCGAAGCAATCCCTAATGCCAATCCCATACTCGCGATCGCTCCTGCAATCGCACCTTTATTTACCATTGGAAAACCTCCTAGACAATCGCTCCTGAAATGACTCCCAACAGAAATCCAAATCCTACTAACGTACCGAAAAATGTCACTTGCTTGAGCATTATTACTTCTCCTGGCATATGCGATCGCTTTTTAACTCGTTTTTGGATGGAAGTTACGCAAACGCAGCGCATTCGTTACTACTGAAACAGAACTAAATGCCATCGCCGCACCTGCAATAATCGGACTGAGCAGCCAACCGAAGAAAGGAAAGAGAATACCTGCGGCAATCGGAATTCCAGCCACGTTGTAGATGAAAGCAAAAAACAGATTTTGTCTGATATTGCGGATCGTGGCACGCGAGAGTTGAATCGCAGTCACAATCCCTTGTAGATCGCCAGAAATCAATGTAATGTCACTAGCGGCGATCGCCACATCCGTTCCCGTGCCAATAGCAACGCCGACATCCGCTTGCGCTAGTGCTGGTGCATCGTTAATGCCATCCCCCACCATCGCTACAACCTTGCCTTCTGCTTGAAGGTTCTGTACTTGAGCGGCTTTTTGGTCGGGACGAACTTCAGCAAAGACTCGTTTAATCCCAACTTCACGGGCAATAACTTCTGCGGTGCGGCGGTTGTCGCCCGTCAGCATCACCACTTCTAATCCCATTCGTTGCATCGTGCGGATTGCTTGAGCCGAAGATGGTTTGACCGCATCGGAAATTCCCATAATTCCTTGGACTGTGCCATCGATCGCAATCCAGATAACCGTTTTACCCAAATACTCCAAGCGATCCCATTGTTGCTGTAATTGGCTGGTATTGATGCCCAATTCATTCATCCAACGATACGTACCGATTTGTACCAGGCGATCGCTAACATATCCTTGCACGCCACTACCTGCGACTGCTTCAAACTCTCGTGCATCGGTCAATTCCACTCCTTGAGAAGAAGCATATTGCACCACTGCTTCAGCTAAAGGGTGTTCGGAATTGCGTTCGACAGATGCCGCTAGACGTAGGAGTTTTAGCTCGTTGCTATTTGCCGTACCGTTAACTGTGACCAGATCGGTGACAGTTGGCTTACCTTGCGTAATCGTACCCGTCTTGTCGAGAACGATCGCTTGCAGTTTGTGCGCTAGTTCCAGACTTTCTGCACCTTTAATCAGAATGCCGTTTTCTGCACCTTTCCCCGTTCCTACCATAATCGAAGTTGGTGTAGCCAAACCCAAGGCACAGGGACAAGCAATAATCAACACGCCAACAGTGGTAATCAACGCCATCGTCACGTTACCCATGATGTTGAACCAGATAATAAAGGTGGCGATCGCGATCGCCATTACCGCAGGCACGAACCACCCCGTCACTCGGTCTGCTAGCCGCTGAATTGGTGCTTTGGAACCTTGGGCTTGCTGTACGAGCTTGACAATTTGCGCTAAAAATGTATCCTTGCCAACTCTTGTTGCCTTCAACTTAAAGCTGCCAGTTTTGTTGATCGTCGCGCCGATCGCTTCATCGCCAGACTGCTTTTTTACGGGGAAGCTTTCACCAGTCACCATCGACTCATCAATGGTAGAAGCACCGTCTACAATCTCTCCATCGACGGGAATTTTTTCCCCAGGACGTACCAAAATGATATCGCCCAAAACCACCTGAGCAATGGGAACGTCAATTTCTTTCCCGTTGCGAATCACCCGCGCCGTTTTCGCCTGCAACCCCATCAGCTTGCGAATCGCTTCGGAGGTTTGTCCCTTAGCACGGTTCTCTAGGAGTCGTCCCAGCAAAATTAAAGTAATGATGACTGCTGCGGCTTCGTAGTATACGTCCGGTCTGAGTCCCTGAGCGATAAACCACCCAGGAAAGAAGGTGGGGAACAGGGAATATAAGTAAGCCGCACCCGTACCGATCGCCACTAACGTATCCATTGTAGCTGTATGGCGCTTGAGTGCTTTCCAGGCATTGACGAAGAATGATGCACCACACCAGAATTGTACGGGAGCGGTTAACACCAACTGCACCCAGGGATTGTGCAGCCACATGGGAATTAAGGGTATGGATAGCCCCGTCATTGCAGGCAATGACCCAATAACCAGAATGGCACTGATAATACCGCTCGTCCAAACCTTGCGGGTTAAGGCGCGATTTTCCCTCTGCCGCGTCTGACGTTCCGTATCGTCTTCTGCTGCCAAAACGTCTTCTTGCATTGGTTGAGCAGAATATCCAGCGGTATCAACTGCATTTTGCAGTGTTGCCACGTCTGTCTTGTTGGGATCGTATGTGACAGTTGCTTGTTCGGTACCAAAGTTAACGCTGCACGCATTCACACCTGGAACCGAACGAATCGCATCTTCAATGTTGTTAGCACAAGAGGCACAACTCATGCCTCTGAGTTTCAATGTGACGTTATCCATATAAAGAATTGTTTTTCATTGCTAACTGGTAACTAGTAAGTGCTTAAGCTGGGGGATAGCCAACAGCAGCAATCGCTGCTTTAATTTCCGCTTCCCCTTGCTGCGTATCGATTCTGACCATTTTCGTTTTTGCATCTGCTTCTACTTTTGCTGTTGCGTCAATACTCTGTATTGCTTGAGTGACAGTATTTATACAAGCTCCACAGGCGAGTTTGGGAACTTTCAGTTGTAGTGTCATTTGCTGACTCCATGAAGTGACTAAATCTATTGTGAATTCTCCAGTCAACTGGAGAGTCAAGGGGGAAATACAATTTTGTTGTTTTACTTCCGAGCAGCTCTAATTAGAAGAGAAGCGATCGCTCCATACAGCAATTCCCTCCTTAAAAACTAAGGAGGGTCTTATCCTACCTAAACTAGCTGTTTGAAATCGATTAAGCTATGCCTGCAACGCTAGCAACCTTACGGTATTCCTCAACAGCACGCCGACAAGCTTGAGCGCATTTTTGACAATGGGGGCTATCTTTGTGCTTCTCGCATTCGTTGGCACATGCTTCGCAGATTTCAATACACGAGCGAACGATCTGAGGAATAAAGCGCGAACCACGACTCATGTAAGCAGCAGAAGTCCAGCAGATATCGGCACAATCGCGGCAGAGGCGAGCGCATTCAGGCATACTACCGAGACACGTATCTGCACAGTGTTCGCATTCATAGGCGCAGTGAACAGCAGCATCTACAATCGATTGGTAATTTTGATGCGGCATCAGTAACTCTCCTAACACTTTGGTACAACTTTACGATCAAGCTTAAAGTCTCTAGTTAGCTGGAGAATCAAGGCGAGCGAGTACTACTAGAGACAGATTTTGGCATCGTCGCGGTAATTCGTCTGCCCCTTTAACAAGCAGACAGCAAACTTGGTTTACTTACGCTGCCATAGCTGAAGCCATTTGTCGGCAAGTCTCGGCACAGCGACGGCAAGCTTGGGCGCAACGCTTGCAGTGGTCGTGGTCGTGCTTCTCGCACTCAGCCGCGCAGCGATCGCAAGCTTCGGCACAAACGCTACACATTTGCCCGTGTAGGTCTGAATTGCGGGACATAAAACGAGCGCACAAATTGCAAGTGTCAGCACAATCACGGCACAGCTTGATACATTGAGCCATCATTTGCACCATGTCGCTATCCAAGCAGGTAGTAGCACAGTTTTCACACTCGCGCAAGCAATCAAAACAAGCTTGAATGCAAGTTTCAAGTAAGGATTGATGAGATTGAGCTGTAGTCATAAGTTTCCTCCGAAAGCTTTAAAAACAAAATGAAGCAGCGATCGCGCTTCGGTAGCTTCACTTTAGAAGGTAGTAAATGCGGTTGCGTCCTTCTAACGGTATGGAGAAAATTTCTGACTTTAGAAATATAACGATTTCATCCTAATTTCATCTCCATATGCGTAGCTGTTTTAGCCATTCGCGAGCCTGGATATTTCACGCTAATTTCATTTCCCTATGAGAACATAAAGTAATGAGTAACGGGTGTTAGTAAGAAGACGAGCGGCTTAATTACAACCTTTTTATGACTAGTACAGATCCCAGAAACATTACTAATAAAAAAGTTATTGCTCTACTGGTAGCTACTACTATAATCGTTATATTCCTACCAGGGTTGACAGAGCGTATCTCCAGTCTCTTTTCAGCTCTTACCTTCACAGCTACCAATACTGTTACTGCATCCAAGTTAGGGCAAGCTACCCAAATTTATGGCAAAACAGAACGGTTAGGTGATGGAGTTATCCGCTCCTTTGTCATGCTTGATGGTAAGAGGAATCCCTCAAAAATTGGCGTGACTTTTACTAAAGAAGCACTGTTAAATCTGCCAGCAACACCTCACGAATACGAGCTTTTGCTACCAAAGGAAGCCTCTGCTTCAGCATTCCGCTATGTTGTCATCACTTGGAATCCGCAAGGCCATCAACCGCTTGGGATCTACAATCCTCCTCACTTTGACTTTCATTTCTACTCGCTCAGTGCTGAGGAACGAAAGAAAATCACGGCAAACGGGGACGATTTGATTAAGGTATACAAGTCACCCTTAAAGAAATTTATCCCAACAGATTACATCCCAGAACCTACCAATCCTGCTCCTGGAGAAGGAAGGCATTGGATTGACAGCAAATCCTCAGAATTTCAGGGTTTACCCTTCACCAAGACGTTCATTTACGGAACGTACAATGGAGAAATAGTCTTTGGGGAACCGATGCTGACCAAATCTTGGTTAGAAACACAACCGAATTTTACCGAAGCTATAAAACTTCCAGAAGTATACTCCAAGAGTGCCTATTATCCCACTTCGTACAGCATTAAATACGACCGGACACGGCAAGAGTATACCGTATCTCTCGACCGATCGATCTTTCATTCTTTAAAATCTTTTGAAGACAAAAATTAGGCGATCGCCCACTTGAGACGATCGCAGCTCTGTTTAGCAGGAGAGCGTAAGCTTCAAGACAAGCAACAACGCATAAGTTTACGACTCCAAGGTTGAAATAGCGTTCGCTTGGATTAACATGAAGCTATTATTTTTTCTAAATGCTAAAGTCTTGCTTCAATTGATTCACCCAAGCTTTGATGCGCTCATCTGTTAAGTCTGATTGATTATCTTCATCCAATGCCAGACCGACGAACTTACCATCTCGTAAGGCTTTCGACTCAGTAAATTCATAACCATCTGTAGACCAATAGCCAACTGTTTCGCCACCTTGTTCTGTGATTTTTTCTTCCAACATACCCATAGCATCTTGGAAAGTGTCGGGATAGCCTACTTGATCGCCTTCACCAAAATAAGCAACTTTCTTACCCGTGAAGTCGATATTATCTAGCTCATCATAGAAGTCTTCCCAATCGCTTTGTAGCTCGCCAACGTTCCAGGTAGGGCAACCAATAATGATATAACTATAATTATTAAAATCATTTGGTTCAGCCTTTGAAACATCATTTAAGTCTACAACGCTGTCACCGCCAAATTCTTTCTGAATTGTTTCTGCCGCAGTTTGCGTGTTGCTTGTTTGCGTTCCGTAAAATAAACCGATGTTTGCCATTATTCTTTCTCTTTTCTAGTTAGTATTAGGTATTAGAAATATTTGCATCGTAATCCGCAAGCGCAATTGTAAATCTCTCTTTATTGTTTACGTATTTGACAGATAAATACTTCCTCCATAAGAGAGAGCGGATTCTTAAGGAAGTTAAGAGGTAAAAGATAAGCGAGACACTTCTATTGCATCAAACCTTTAGGCAGAATTAGCTTACGCTATTGCAATGAAATTCCAAGCGTTTTTTCTCTACTTTAGAGAATTATAAATATGGGTTTCATCGCTCTCTTACACGTTTGTAATTTCTATCTTTTGATAGATAAAGATTTCATGCTAATTTCATGTCGATATGCATAGCTATTTTAAAGTCTGACTTATTAATAATTTCATACTCATTTCATTTCTTAGTGAAAAAATTAAGTATAAGAGAACTTATCGCTGGTAGAAACTTGCCAGTAAGATTGTTATGGGTTTTGATTACGACCTATTTATAATTGGCGCGGGTCCTGGAGGCATTGCGGCTGCTAGACGCGCTGCTGAATACGGTGCTCGCGTAGCAATTTCAGAACGCGATCGAGTAGGCGGCACTTGTGTCGTTCATGGCTGTATTCCTGAGAAACTGATGGTTTATGCTGCTAGTTTCTCCCATGTTTTTGAAGACGCTGACGAATATGGGTGGGGCAAAGTTCATCGCCGCGTTAGTTGGGATCGATTTATGGCGGCTAAAGACCGAGCGATCGAGCATTTGAGTCAGTTGCATATTCAGCATCTTCAAGAAGCAGGAGTTGAACTGATTTACGGAAATACCAAGTTTTTAGATGCTAGTACTTTGGGTATTGAAGGACGCAAAATTACTGCTGACAAAATTTTGATTGCCGTGGGTGGGGAGGCTATTAAGCCGGACGTACCAGGAATCGAATACGCGATAACATCGCGGCAGATGTTTGAACTCAAACGGCAACCAGAGCATTTTGCAATTATTGGCAGCGACCAAATCGCCATGAAGTTTGCTGGAAGCATGAATGGTTTGATTTCAAAAGTCACTTTAGTCGTGCCTGAAGACCGCGTTCTACCTGGTCGAGATGAAGCTCTTCGTACTGCCGTTCAAGAAAGCATGATAAAGAATGGTATTCAAATTTTTTGCAATACAAAAGTCAAAAAAATTGAACGAGTACGAGATAGTTTACGTTTGAGTTTGTCGGGAGACGATCGAGACACCATAACTGTAGATACCGTCCTTTGTGTCATGGGTCGCATCCCTAATTTAAGCGGACTCGATCTGGAGAAGGCAGGCGTTGCAGTCAATCGAGGAGCGATCGCTGTAGACGAGTACAGCTATACCAACAAAGCAAATATATATGCAGTCGGAGATTGTACGAACCGTCCTCACTGGACTCCAGTTGCTATTGCTTCTGGTCGCGCTTTTGCCGATACCGTCTTTGGCAAACAACCCCGAACTGTGAGTTTTGAGTGCATTCCCTCAGCAGTTTCTTCTAAACCCGAAGCTGCTACTGTGGGTTTGACTGAAGCGGAGGCACGGGAAAAATTTGGGGAAGCTGTATGCTGCTATTCTCAAAAATTTCAACCCCTTTTCGACAGTATTGCCGAACCAGAACAGAAAACTCTAATCAAATTAGTGGTCGATCGCAACACAGACCGAGTGTTGGGCGCTCATATGGTAGGTGAATATGCTGCCGAGATTATTCAATGTCTTGGACTTGCTATTCGCACGGGTGCGACCAAGAAAGACTTTGATGCAACAATTGGCATTCATCCTTCGGCTGCGGAAGAGTTTTTCACCCTACGCTGAATTGTTGCTACTGCGTGAAGTACATTCAGCTAGAACTCATCAGATGTAAAAAATCTGGCTCCAGCTAATTTAAAGGTAGATATGCGTTTTAAACCAGTTTTATGGATAGTGACGTTTGCACTAACTCTGGGACTAGTACTCTTAACGCCCCAGTTGGGAATCAGTCAAAATTTACCTAATACTCAACAGAGCGATCGCAATTTCATTGCCCAAAACTCTCCTCCATCTCAGCCTGCAACGAACTCAAATATGCCTGGGATGAATATGTCTGTCACGAATGAGGCAGCTCTCGGAAGCCTTGCACTAATTGATTTTGTTCTAATCGTTTGGTTCAGCCTGACAGCTGTTTCAGTAGTCTACGTAGCTTGGGGCGCATTCACCAGTAACCCTGAGTTAACAGTGATGAAGTGGGGGTGGTTGTTGGTAACTCTCTACACGGGAGCGATTGGTGCGGCGCTGTACGTTCTGTCCTGTCAGGAACCAGAACCGATGCAGCATGAAGAGTTTGTCAAACCGCTGTGGAAGCAGACCTTGGGTTCGACGATTCACTGTTTGGCAGGGGACGCAACGGGAATCATTGTCGCTGCGGCAATTACAATGACGCTCGGACTCCCGATGTGGCTTGATATTACCTCCGAGTATGTTTTCGGCTTTGCCTTTGGGCTGTTCGTGTTTCAGTCTCTATTTATGAAAGATATGCTGGGTGGCTCGTACTTCAAAGCCGTCCGGCGTTCCTTCATACCGGAATGGCTTTCCATGAATGCGGTGATGGCAGGCATGATTCCAGTAATGGTAATTTTGATGAGCCGCGACATGACTGCGATGGAAGCAACCTCAATCCGCTTTTGGGGTGTCATGTCTCTTGCAACTTTAGTGGGATTTGTCGTTGCTTTTCCAGTCAATATGTGGCTCGTAGCAGTGGGTTTAAAGCATGGCATGGGTACGGTGAGGGCATTAGGTAGAGGCGGTCACAGTTTGGCTGCTGAGGCAGAACGGATTGCAGCAATTTCAGGCGAAGTGCCTGCGCCCAATGCTTCTACACATCAGGTTATCAAAGGAATGTAAGCATGAAAACCCATAAAAATAGGGATATGAATTCGTCTGCTGCTAATTCGCACGCGGGTATGACAATGAAATCCAAAGCGACGCGATCGCAGCTTCTAGCAGTAACGATTTTGACGCTATTAGCACTGGCATTTGGCATTCTGATTGCCGCACTCTACGGCAACTTCACGATGAGCGCTAGGAATATGCAGCAAGGATCGATGCCTGGGATGAATAGGGACAACGAGCGAGCCATACCTGGAATGAATATGAGTGGCATGAAATCCCCAGCACCAGTGTCATCGTTACCGCCCGCACCTATGAGTAGCGTTGCTCAGATGAACGGTCTAGTCATGCCGCCTGGAATGATTATGACTGCCGATACGAGCATGGAAGCAATGGAAGACATGGCAGCAGTAGACCTAACCAAGATAGCCTACACTGCACCTGTTGAGGCGCGGGGCGATCGAGTTCTTCAGCCCAAGCTAGAGAATGGGGTGAAGGTATTCAACCTTGATGTCTCCCTAATTAAGTGGAACATTCTACCGAATGTCCAGGTAGCTGCTTATGCCTTTAACCGTCAAGTTCCAGGACCGCGTATTCGGGTAACTGAGGGCGATCGCGTGCGAATTGTAGTCAAGAATAATTTACCAGAACCAACTACAGTCCACTGGCATGGCATGATTCTACCCAACAAAATGGATGGTCCAGCCGATATTACCCAGAAGCCGATTGACCCAGGTGCAAGCTATACATACGAGTTCGCTGTCAAGCAAGCAGGCACGTACTTCTATCACTCGCACAAGGATATAGACCGCCAGCAAACGTTAGGAATGTACGGCGCGTTGATCGTCGATCCTCAGAATCAACCCAAAACTCCTGTTTACGACCGAGAGGTTGTAGTTCAACTTCAAGAATGGACGGTCAAGCAAGGCTATACCTTTCCAGCAATGCCGATGGAAGGATTGTTACCGAACTTTTTCACAATCAACGGCAAAGCTTACCCTGCTACAGAAATCGTCAATGCTAAGGTAGGCGAAAAAATCCGTTTCCGCTTTATTGGCTCAAATAATGCTTTCATCCATCCAATGCATATTCACGGCGGTCCGTTTAAGCTCGTTGAGACAGACGGCAATCCCGTACCTGTCGCTGCCCAAATTGAAAAAGATACGATTAATGTAGCTCCTGGCGAGCGCTACGATGTAATCTGGACAGCACGCAATAAGGGAAAGTGGTTGCTACACTGTCACATTGCCCATCATGCGACAAACGATAATGTTGAGGTACAAGGTGCAGGGGGGTTAACGATGCTGATTAATGTTGCCTAAAATTAAGAAAGCCAAACTCATGCTTAGTTAGTTACAGTCACTCAAAACAAATAAGACAGCTTAACTCATTCGGGTTCTTACGATGCGATTGTAGTGGGGTTACAATTATCTAACGTCAATTTTTTAGCAATCTTAAACCACTTAGAGTCACAAGTACGGTTGACCCCTCGTGACCAACCACGCCGAGTGGCAGAGTAATGTGGCTGACAAAGTTTGCAATCAATAACAGCACAATGAAGCCGAGCGCGAACGCAATGTTTTGCTTCACAACACGTTGAGAGCGGCGACCCAGACGAATCGCAGTGACCAACCGTTCCAGACGGTCTGCCATTAATACGATATCGGCAGTATCCAGCGCCACATCACTGCCTGCGGTTCCCATCGCAATTCCGACCGAGGCTTGAGCAAGCGCAGGGGCATCGTTGATGCCATCTCCAACCATCGCAACCGTTTGATATCGTCGTTGTAACGATCGCACCACATCCACTTTGTTTTCAGGCAGAAGTTCTGAGTACACCTGGTCGATGCCAATTTCTCTGGCGATACTGCGGGCAGTACGCTCGTTGTCCCCCGTCAGCATCGCAATTTCCTGAATACCCAATTGTTTTAATCGGGCGATTGTACTTTTTGCCTCTGGACGAACCGTATCTGCAACCGCGATCGCTCCTAAAGGTTCCCCCGCATAGGCAACCCATACCACGGTTTTTCCTGCGCCTTCCAACTGCTGCACCGATGCAATCAGCCAATCTGACCAGCCGTTAACTCGTTCTCGAACAAAGGCTGCATTACCAACCAGTGCCAGTTTTTGAGCAATTTCCCCCGTAATTCCTTGTCCAGCATGAGCTTGAACGTTCGTTGCTTTCTTCCATTCAACCTGTTGCTGTCGAGCAAACTGGAAAATTGACTCGCCGATGGGATGCTCGGACAAGCTCTCCAAGGCAGCCGCAACTTGTAGCAATTGAGTTTTAGCCCTTGGCATAGCTATTACTTCAATCACTTGAGGTTTACCGATCGTTAGCGTACCAGTTTTGTCAAAGGCGATCGCTCGGACTCGTCCAATCAGTTCTAACTGAGCGCCATTCTTAAACAAAATGCCCTGCCGCGCCCCATTTGCAATACCCGATAGCAGTGTTGGCATAATCGCTGCCATCAGCGCACAAGGAGACGCAACGACTAGAAAAATCAGTGTACGGTAGATGGTTGTTTCCCAACTCCAGCCCCAGAAAAAAGGCGGTAAAATGGCGAGCAGAATGCCTGCAACTACGATCGCCTTGGCATAACTCCGCTCAAACCGCTCGATAAACTGCTGAGACGGAGGGGTTTCGGTTTGCGCCTGCTCGACGAGGCGAATCACTCGCCCAATTAAGCTACTTTCGGGTGGCTGGTGAATCTTCAGCTTTAGAGCACCGTTGCCGTTAATCGTCCCTGCAAAGACTTCATCACCCACCGTTTTCTCAACAGGCATCGATTCTCCAGTAATCGGAGCCTGGTTGAGGGTACTGAAGCCTTCGACAATCAAACCATCGGTCGGAACCAGTTCTCCAGGTTTGACCAACACTTCATCGCCGATTTGAAGTTGCGCGATTGCAACTGACTGCTCTTGTCCATTTCGCAGCAGTCGTGCAGTATCCAAAGTCAAATTCATGAGGCTACGGATACTGCGCTCGGTTCGCCGCATTGCATAGCCTTCTAACGCACCACTAATCGAGAAAATCAGGATTAAGATCGCTCCATCCACAATCAGGTTGTACTCCTGCCGCCACAATCCCAGACCTGCCGCTCCTAGAGCTGCCACAATCATTAACAGGTCTACATCGAGTTCTTTTTCTTTAAAAAGAGTGGTCAAGCCTTCACGAGCGCTTTCATAGCCCCCGATCGCGTAGGCAGCAGGAAGAATCAACAGCGCGAGTCCCAGCCAACCAGATTGCAGCGCCAGCCAGCCCAGTAGGACAAGGACACCGCAGAGAATTGCCGCGAGCGCATCTGGATGCTCCTTTAGGAAAGCAGGAGAGCGAGGCACGATCGGTGAAGACATAGGGCAATTGGTAGAAATCGAATGACTCTTCTACCCTAAACCTTGACATTAATAGCAATGTCAAGGTTTTACTTTAGACTAGAGATATGAAAATGCAGGATTTAACGATCAAAGAACTGACAGAAGCAGTTGGAAATGGGATTACGCCTCGAATGGTGCGGCATTACCACACTCTAGGGCTGTTGCCCCAACCCCAACGTTCAGCCAGCAACTATCGCCTTTACACTCAGCGCGACGTGCAGCAACTGCGGCAGGTTGTGGCGCTAAAGCAGCAGGGTTTTCAGCTATCCCACATTCAGCAGCTACTCAAAAGCGATTTAGAAACCGAGATCGATCCAACCCTCGTCACGCAACTACAACGGCAATACCACACCATTATCCAGCAATTAGCCCGTCTACGGCAGACTGCCGCCGCACTTGAAGGAGTTTTGGGACGCGATCGCGATTGTCAAACGATCCAGGCAGAAGCCCTTGCCCAATTGAGACGATTGGAAGTCGAAACCAAAAATGGGGTTGGAGACTTGGAAAAACTTTGGCATCGCCTAGATGCAGAAACCACTGCCCATCCAGAAGCCTTTCAGGAATCCTTGCAGCGTTTATTACCCGATTTGACTGACCGTTCCGAGATTGAAGCCGATTTACTTTCCAAGCTCGTACTTGCGTGTGGCGATGTCAGTCTAGTACAGTTTGTCCGGCAGAGTCGAGACGCGATCGCTGCTGCTCGCGATGCCCTCAAAACAGAGTGTCAAGTCGTAGGCGATGTTACACCTGTAGTTGCCGCTCTCGATCGAACCCGCTTAGCGCATCTGAAATGTCCTGTTGAAACCTTAATCTCTGACCCGCATATCATCAGTGCAGTAGAGGCAGAGCAAGCCTTCTGGAACGACGAACAATGGAAAGATCGCTTGCAGCAGCTCGCAATTGGCTGTATCCTGGTCATCGGGTATGCTCCTTCGGTCTTGATGTCTGCTTGTGAATCGATCGAACAAGGTCAGCTTCAACCTGCACTTGTCGTTGCAATGCCGATTGGCTTTAGTCACGCACCTGCTGCTAAACGACGGCTGATCCGATCCGGCGTTCCTTATATCACGATAGAGGGAACGTTGGGCGGTGGACTGTTAGCAGCAGTGGCATTGAATGCGCTAGTGGAGTCTCTGATCGAGAAGCCAGACTGTCACTGCTACTTATCATCACTGTGAGGCAAGACGAATCGAGAGACTGTCACCATCAACCCCTTGGTCAATCCTAAGAACCTAGAGAATGTCAATCAGAATGTAGCGGGTTAATTCTTCGCTATTCCAGAGACAAGATTCAGCCGCCATTCAAGAACGATTTACTTCCCTGTGTCAGTCAGGAGTTTCAATTCAAACAATGGCAACAGAAACAACGTTGTCACTTTAATCCCGCAAAATAAAACCTGCTCGATAGTTGAATCGATTGCTATTTTTTGCCATCATTCTTAGCAATACTCTTAGTGGCGAGCGTTTTGAATAAATATTTGCCAGGGTTATCCCATAAGTTTACTGGTACAAGTGGTGCTAAAACACTAGACCTCTTGCAAAAGGGGTTTAAGCTGCGTCAAGCTTGGGAAGCCGTAGCTCGTAATTGTACAAAGCAGCAATGAGATTAAACCGCAAACCAAATCTTTTTCGTCGGTTTCTATAAGTGAGAGACAAAATTTTAAATACCTTGAGCCTGCGATGTACATGCTCGCCCACTACTCGAATTCTTGCTAACTCACGATTCTTCTTCTTATCGTCTGCACTTAACTTACCTCCTCTTGGTTTCTTTTTAGGAGTTTGACTGAAACTGTGAAGATTTTGAATTCCTTGATAACCTTTATCTCCCAGTAGTTTTGTCTTTGCTTTCAATTGGAGTCTACTAGTTTTATATAATTTAAAATCATGCTGTTTTCCCTTACCATGTGCTGTGCAAATAATTTCTCTAGTACTGAGGTCTGCTACAACTTGAGATTTGAATGTGTGTTTTCTCTTTTTGCCACTGTAAAATCTTTTTTGTTTTTTTTCGGACGTTCTATCGGCGTTTCTGTCACGTCAACTACCACGACTTCTATTTGACTATCAGCCGCAACTAGCTTTTTTTTTCCAGGTAGTGTAAAGGCTCTTGAGGCAATCAGACGATCTTCAGTTCTCTTAATAATTCGGTATGCTGTTGATTCATTCACTCCCCAAGATTGCCCGATATGAAAATAAGTCCGATACTCCCTCCAGTACTCCAATGTCATCAACAATTGATCTTCTAAGCTCAACTTACTTGGTCTACCGATTGGTTTGCCTGCCTCAGCTTGTCTTAAAACTGACATCATTGCCTCAAATGTCTCTCTTCGTACACCACATAAGCGTTTGAACTCTGATGGCTTCAGCTGTTTGACAGTATCGTAGCTCATGGTTTTTGATCTACTTGTCTCACCTTCCTTCCCCTTTTGCAAGAGGTCTACTCTTCAAAAAAAGCTAAATTCTTCACTAAGAACAACGCCAAAAAGTTTAAGTGGCAAACGACGATTGTTGGAATATTAAATTTAGTTTTGCTAATTTTTATTTGGCAGGGATTTTGGCAGCGCAAAACCTCTATCAATAATACTGAATATATTCCACCTAACTTGGTGATGACAGGAGGAAACCCTTACATTCGGGCGCTAATGCGGACTATCTCGACAAGCGAAGCTCAAGATTCTAACCCTTACACTCTGCTTTATGGTGGCGAACACTTTTTCCATCTGAACCGTCATCCCGACCGATGCATCACAATTGTTTCTGGTCCGCATCAAGGTGAGTGTACGACAGCAGCAGGGCGCTATCAATTTCTGACTTCTACGTGGCAGAAAAAAGTTCGACAGTACCACCCAAAACACTTGAAAGGGAATAGAATTTCTTACAGCTTTGAGCCAGAGTTACAAGATCGGGTAGTATATGCATGGCTGAGCGATCGCCATGCTTGGGGAAACGATATTGCCGTTCTTCTCAAGCAAGGAAAACTGGAGCAGGTTTTACAACTTCTGTCCGGTACTTGGACGAGTCTCGGCTACGGTATAGAGAATAATTCAATCTCGCCCATATTAACGCGGATTTATCAGAAAATACTTGCTGAAGAATTGGTTCAAGCAAATTCAACTTCCATACAGAAAAAGCAAGATATTCAGCATTAAAGAAACGATTCGCTTACCTGAAATGAAAAATAGTGATGAGCAGGTGTTGAAATGCTGCCACCACTACATTATTTACAGTCTCTAACGGGATGTACCAGGAGCGAGTAGTGAAGGTTCAGGCTTTATAGATGACGAACCTGCTGGCGTTGCACCATTATATTCAATGCCATAATTCTTCGAGAGCATACTTCGCAGCTCAGTAATCTCACCTGCTTGCTGAATGACGACATTCGAGGCAAGTTCTATAAATTCATTATGATAGGCGCGATCGATAATCTCTCCAGCAAACTCAATTGCACCCCAATGATGCGTAGTTAATGTCTTCATAAACTCAATCTCGAACTCGCTACCACTGAGCGACTCTAGCTGTTTAACAACATTTCTGCCAAAATTATTTGCAGTCGGTTGATAATTAATCCCATACCAGTTACTCAGCCAAGACCGCATTTCTTGGATTTCTTGCTGCTGAGCTTCAATCACCTGTTCGCAAATCGATCTTAGTTCGTTGCGTGAAGCTTTCTGCACGCATACTTGCGCCATCTGAACTGCAAAGTTATGACCGTCGATCAGATCTCTGAGCAGGCGGATTTCAACTATTGTCAGCCTGTTTCTTGGTGCAGGTGCGTCTGCCTTAGCTGGTATCTTGGTAGCAACGAGCGTACCAAAAGTAAGTGTTATGGCTATCAACAGATGGGAAGCAAATTTGGCAATCCAGTTGTGTTGCGTGCTACTGTTAAAAAACATAATGGTGTTGATTTAAGTTAAGTAATTAAAATCGCGCAAGTATGAGACGCTCCGCTCGCCATCAAACGAAGCCAAGAACGTAATAATTAAAAGCAATCCCTTCAGAGGATTAGCAATAATAGAGCAAAATCCTTAAAGCTAGCTTTTTAGAACGGTAAATGAGTAACGTTTGTAAAGTTATTCAGGTGGGATACCTGAATCAATTCGTTCACATTAAAGCCGATTTAAGATTTCCAACTTAAACTGCAACTTTTTGGTTAGTTGTAGTTTGTTAAGTTCGTAGATTCAAATGCAAATTCAGCATAAAACGGGGATGCTACTGATACATCGTTCTTAAGTGAGAGTAGCAATTTCTTCCGATTGAAAGACAAGCATTTCATCTCAATTTCATTGACCTGTGCAGTTTCTGCTATAAAAAATCAAAAAGTAGCATTTAATACTCGAAATAGTATCTTCGTTTTCTTAGCAATGCGGGCATCAACGTTGCTTTGTGGAGTCAGAGGCGCGATCGCGTGTAATGGATCGTGTAATGGATAAAGGATTTCATCCAAATTTCATCTCGCTTTGCAATACTTAATATATAGGGCAATTCAATCACTCTATCGAGCGAAACCATTGTCTTGCTATAGCAGTCAGTTATGGTGGCAAACTTAACTGTTGACTCTCCAGCCAACTGGAGATTTCATAATGAGAAAGGAAATTCTTAAGCAATAGATTTATGAGTACAAAGTCGTTTAGGCAACCTACTTCTGTGAAAACTAAGTTTTTGGCGTTAACCCTAGCAACGATCGCCTCAATGACAAGCGGTTTACTCGCTACTGTTTCCGGTGTCTCGGCAAAAGATGGTAAAACTCCAGGCATCACCAATCCTCATGCCAAGCAGAACATGCAACACGGCAGCGGCATGATGAATCACGGCAGCGGCATGATGGGTAGCGGTATGGCGATGGATTTGGGTCCAGCCGATGCTAACTACGATCTGCGGTTTATTGATGCAATGAGAATGCATCACCAAGGAGCGATCGAGATGGCAAAAGAAGCACAGCAGAAATCAAAGCGTTCTGAAATTAAAAAATTAGCGAGTAGCATCATTGCCGATCAAAATCGCGAAATCGGGCAGATGAAACAGTGGCGACAAGCCTGGTATCCCAAAGCAGGAGATAAACCAATGGCTTATGACACTAAGATGGGACGCATGATGCAAATGTCGTCTAACCAAATGCAGGGCATGATGATGATGGGCGAACTGGGAGCAGCCGACTCCCAGTTCGACCTGCGCTTTATCAATGCGATGATTTCTCACCACGAAAGTGCGGTGACAATGGCTCAAGACGCGCTGAAAAAATCGCAGCGACCAGAAATTAAGCAATTGGCACAAGAGATTATCAATGCACAGCAAAAAGAAATTGCTCAAATGAAGCAGTGGCGCAAAGCTTGGTATAACCAGTAGATCGGTAATGCAGTGTAGAGCTTCAAAAGCCTACACTGCATTGTCAGCTCAGAAGTTTTGCGGCGATCGCGCTGAAGGTGAGACAAACTCTCGTCATTTGTCTAATTGCCAGTAGCGATTTCATCTTGATTTCATTTGCATGGGAGAAACTAGATACTTAGTAGTGCAGTTGTAGCGCTGTGCTAGGTTCAGGCAAAAAGTAAATGCCCAGATGCTAACACGGAAAACTTCGCTCCCACGGTACACAAGGACATTTCTAGCGATGCTCAAATCATGCCGTCCCCAATCGTCTGCACCGCTTCGCCGCCTCTCTGGGGCGATCGTCAGCCTCGCAATCCTGCTTGCTCCCATAACTGTGCCTGTAACTGTACTAGCTCACGGCGGACATGGAGATGAATTTCAAGGAGGAGAAAGTGAGGCATCTCAAACAACTGACTCAATTCCAGTCGATGCCGAGACTGCCAAGCGGCTGGGAATCAAAGTAGAGCCAGTGAACCGACAGCGACTAGCAGTAGGGCTAAAAACGACCGGACAAATTGAAACTCTGCCCAACAAGCAAGTAGAAGTCACGACACCGATTTCAGGAGCTAAAGTAGCCCAGTTATTAGTGCAACCTGGCGCTTCCGTGCAAGCAGGTCAACCTGTTGCCGTTATATCCACTCCCGACTTAGTAGAACTGCGCGTCACTTCCCAGGAAAAGCAGGCAGAGGCACGAGCAGATTTACAAAAAGCGCAAGCAGACTTAAGACTAGCGCAACAAAACTATCAACGTTTCTCACAAATTGCCGCAGCCGAGATCGCGCAAGCACAAAGCCAAGTAGACTTTGCTCAAGAAAAGTCCGATAAAGACCAAGTTTTGTTGACTAAAGGTGCAATTCCCCGTCGCCAAGCTCTAGAATCTCAAACTCAGCTAGCTGAAGCTAAAGCTAAACTGACAGCAGCCAACAGCCGCCGAGATGTCATTGCAGCTGAAGCCGATCTCAAACGCGCCCAGTCATCCGTGCAAGTGGCTCAATCCCGTCTCAACCTCAGCGATACTGCATATCAAACTCGACTGCAACAACTGGGTGCAAAAGCCAATGCTCAAGGACTGGTAACAGTGACAGCTCCCATTTCTGGTAGAGTAGCCGATCGCGAAGTCACTATCGGTCAATCCTTCCAAGATGCAGGTGGCAAGCTGATGACAATTGTGAACGACAGTCGGGTTTATGCCACAGCTAACATCTACGAAAAAGATTTAGATAAAGTTAAAAAGGGTCAGCCAGTCAAAGTCACGGTTGCTTCCATGCCCGATCGGACTTTCACAGGACGCATCACCGTAATTGGTTCGGTGGTGGAAGGCGAGACGCGGGTAGTACCTGTCAAAGCCGAGATCGAGAACTCTAGCGGAGTCCTGAAGCCAGGGATGTTTGCCCAACTAGAGGTGCTAACGGATCGGACATCGACAGCACTCCTGGCAATTCCCAGTTCAGCTGTAGTGGAAGCCAATGGCAAACAAATGGTTTACATCCAAAATGGTAACGCTTATCAACCAGCTGAAGTGATGTTAGGGCAAACATCTGGGGATATGGTTGAGGTCAAGAGTGGCTTATTTGAGGGAGATGAGATCGTCACCCAACGCGCCCCCCAGCTTTACGCTCAGTCTTTACGGGGAGGCTCAAAAGAAGTCCCAGCAGAGTCCGCCGGAGGAGCTGAAGCACCCAAGGCAAGTAACGAAGGCACAACTCCCAGTGCTACAACAGCGGGAGTGCAATTTCCCTGGTGGTTGACAGGAGCAGTAGGGGGATTGGCGATCGGTACTGCTGCTTTCGCAGCGGGTGCTTTTTGGTCCGGTCGTCGCACCAAGTCTCAACTAGTCCCAGCATCAACAGGACCCGCATACGAAGAACCCGCATACGAACCCCATGAATATCCTAATGGTAATGGTTCTACCAAATCGACGACTTACTATGCATCCAAAGGGGGCGATCGCGTAGAATCTGTTTCTGGTGACGAATCATCCTCTATGAACGACAACTATCATACAAAGAGCCAGCAGTCAGAAGTCAGAGACCGACAGTAAAAATATTCAACTGTACTGAAAATTCAAGACGACTACAATGCTTAGTGCTATTATTCGGTGGGCGATCGCTCGACGTTGGCTGGTAATTTTGGGTGCAGTTGTCCTCACATTTTGGATATTTCGCACCATAGTTCAGATGCCGCTGGATGTGTTTCCCAGCTTTGCACCCCCGCAAGTGGAAATTCAAACCGAAACCCCTGGACTTGCCCCTGAAGAAGTTGAATCCCTGGTAACTTTGCCAATTGAAAGCGCCATCAATGGGACTCCAGGGGTATCTGCGGTACGTTCTTCTTCGGCAGCGGGAATTTCTGTGGTCAAAGTCATCTTCAACTGGGGAACGGACATTTACCAAGCGCGGCAGTTAGTTACAGAAAGGTTGCAACAAGCTCAGGGCAAACTCCCCGATGGAGTAGAAACACCGCAAATTTCTCCGATTAGTTCTCCCATCGGCACTGTTTTGCAATATGCCTTTACTTCCCAAGCAACTCCCCTGATGGAGGTGCGACGCATTGTCGATTGGCAGGTGACTAACCGCCTCTTAGCCGTTCCTGGCGTGAGTCAAGTGGTGGCGTATGGCGGCGATGTCCGCCAGTATCAAGTGCTAGTCGATCCAGCCAAGCTCAAAGCCTTTAACATCTCCCTAGAAAGTGTTGTCGCAGCTACTCGTGGGGCAAATGTTAACGCTCCTGGCGGCTATTTCATCACTCCCGATCGCGAAAAATTAATCCGAGGTATCGGACGGATTGAATCGATTGAAGATTTGAAAAGATCGGTTGTTACTGCTCGTCAAGGTACTCCCGTCACGATTCAAGATATTGCTGACGTACAAATCGGAGCAGCTATCAAGCGGGGAGATGGCAGCTTTAACGGTCAAAAGGCAGTTATCGTGATGATTAACAAACAGCCGCTTGCCGATACTCCCACTGTCACCCGTGCGATTGAAGCGGCAATGGAGGAGATTAAAGCAGGCTTGCCAAAAGATATTGCAGTAACCGCTACATTTCGTCAAGAAAACTACATTGATTCTTCGATTGAAAACGTCAGATCGGCTTTATTTGAAGGCGCGATTATCGTAGCAATTATTCTGATTCCATTTTTGATGAATTGGCGCAATTTAGTTGTTTGTTTAGTTGCATTGCCTTTATCTTTACTACTAGGAGTGTGGGCGCTTGCTTTACTAGGGCAGGGTTTAAATACAATGACTCTGGGCGGGTTAGCAGTAGCAATTGGCTCAGCAGTTGATGATGCGATCGTCGATGCTGAAAACGTCTACCGTTGTCTGCGAGAAAACAAATACTCCCCCCACCCGCGTCCCGTCCTGAGTGTCGTGTTTGATGGTTGTCAGGAGGTACGAGATTCGGTATTCGGAGCTACTATTATTACGCTGGTTGTCTTCTCCCCAGTTTTTGCCTTGAGTGGTGTGGAAGGCAGCATTTTTATTCCGATGGGTATTGGCTACATAGTTGCGGTTTTAGCTTCTAGCGTCATTGCACTGACAGTCACCCCAGCTTTATGTGCAATTTTACTGCCTTACGGTCGCTTACCAGAACGAGAACCTTGGGTTGCCAGATTTTTTAAACGGCTTTATCAACCTTTATTAAATTTTTCTTTGCGCCGTTCTGGAATTATCTTAGCTTTTGCTGCTGCGAGTCTAGTAGCAGCAGTTATCGTTGTCCCCAGCTTAGGAAGAATATTTTTACCAGAATTTCAAGAGCAAACTCTGGTTAATACCTTGACTCTTTATCCAGGTATATCCCTAGAGACGACTAATCATGCTGGAGAAGCAATTCAAGCAGCGCTCAAGGGCGATCGCCGATTTCCTTTCGTACAGTTGCGATCGGGACGTGCGCCAGGGGATGCGGATGCGGCTGGGGTAAATACAGGGCATCTAGATATAGAGTTGAGCGAAGCGGGAATGAAAAATCGGCAAGAGAGTATTGAGACTCTACGGCAGGAATTTGCTAAATTACCAGGAGTCGCGCCAAATATTGGCGGTTTTATTTCACACCGGATGGATGAAGTGCTGTCGGGAGTCAGGAGCGCGATCGCTGTCAAGATTTTTGGACCCGATTTAGAACAGCTCCGCACCCTTGGCAGCCAGGTGAACGAGGCGATGAAAACCGTTGAGGGAATTGTCGATTTGCAACTCGAACCCCAAGTGCCAGTCGAGCAGATCCAAATTAAGTTCGATCGCAATGCGGCTGCTCGTTACGGTCATACAGTAGGACAGCTTTCCGATCTTGTCGAAACGGCACTCAACGGGCAAGTGGTGTCTCAAGTATTAGAACAGCAACAAACCTTCGATCTCGTTGTGTGGTTGAGACCCGATGCTCGGCAAAATTTAGATGCAATTCGGAATTTATTAATTGATACTCCTGATGGTAATAAAATTCCTCTCGCCCAAGTTGCTGCAATTGATAACGGCACTGGACCAAATACGATCAATCGCGAGAATGTTTCGCGTCTACTTGTCGTTGCTGCTAACGCTAGCGGTAGAGATTTGCGCTCTATAGTCAACGAAATTCAAGCAAAAGTTAGACAACAAGTACAAATCCCTCCTGGTTACTATATTCAGTATGCAGGACAATTTGAAGCAGAGGAAAGAGCCACGCAAAATATCCTCATCTCCAGTGTAATAGCCTTTGTAGTTATTACAGTTATTATGTACCTCTCAGTCAAATCTATTCCTTCTACCGCCACAATTATGATTAATTTACCCTTGGCATTGGTCGGGGGAGTCATTTCAGTAGCTTTAACTGGAGGAGTTATTTCTATTGCTTCCCTTGTTGGCTTTGTTACCCTATTCGGGGTTGCTACCCGTAACGGTCTGCTACTGGTAGATAATTACAATACTAAATTTGGTGAAGGTATGCCTTTTAAAGATGTCCTAATTAAGGGGACAATGGAACGGCTCAATGCCATTTTAATGACGGCTTTCACCTCAGCTTTAGGCTTAGCACCTTTAGTCTTACAAGGCGGAGCAGGGAAGGAAATTTTGCAACCACTTTCTATCGTAGTGCTAGGTGGATTGTTTACTTCTACAGCCCTAACACTGATAGTTTTACCTGCTTTGTACGTCAAGTTTGGTAAGTTTTTGATTCCTAAGCGAAATTCGTCAATTGTAAAGGATAGCAAGGCAATTGGAATTCCTTTTGAGCAGTAAATCTTGAGCCGTATTGCTTGACAACTGATTTTAATTTAGTTTGACTAAGATTTTTGCTTGTAAGTTAAAAAAAGATAAACAAAGTATGGAAAAGTCAACTAAAAAGATAGGTGTTAGTATTTGGCAAACTCGCTTTTATGTTGAAGAATTGCTGACAATTTCATCCCAGTTTCATTTTTAGTCGGAGATTAGTAAGTAGATTCCTCAAATGCGATCGCTACCTATCCTAATTGCATAAGTAGCATCGGTAAGAAGCTATTTCTGGAGAATCTAAAAAAATTATAGGCTCATCTCTCAATCTTGCAGGCTTTGCCCTGTGAAGGACAGATTATGGTAAAAGTTAACCGCCGACAGTTTATTATCCTCAGCACTGCTAGTGCAGTGACTGCATCAGTCGCGAGCATTGCATTGGCACAAAACAACAGGAATCCCTTCAAATCCCAAACCTTGTCTCCCAAACTTTACAGAAGTGCTGACGGTTTACTAGAACTAGAGCTAGAAGCAAGTTCTCGCTCTATAAGTTTGGGAGGCAAACGAGCAACTCTTCTGGGCTACAACGGACAAGTACCCGCTCCTCGGCTCGAAGCTCAAGCAGGAGATACAGTCCGCATCCGCTTCACTAGCAACCTCTCTCAACCTACTAACCTACACTATCATGGGTTGCACGTCACCCCTATAGGCAATGCAGATAATGCTTTCCTCGATATTCCACCGAAAGAGAGTTTGACCTACGAATTTACGCTCCCGAAAAACCACCCATCCGGCACGTTTTGGTATCATCCTCATCGTCACGGTTATGTAGCAGAACAAGTATTTGGTGGGTTAGCAGGTTTATTTATTATTCGGGGTGAGTTGGATGAGATTGCCGAGATCGAAGCTGCGAAAGAGGAATTTTTAGTTTTACAAGATTTTGCTTTAGATCGAAACGGACGGATTCAGTCTCCAAATCATATGGATATGATGATGGGGCGCGAGGGAGAACTACTAAGTGTCAACGGTCAAATCAACCCCATTTTCTCTATTGCTTCTGGGGGCTTACTACGCTTGCGATTTCTTAATGCTTCACCTTCTCGGTTCTACCGCCTCGCTCTCGAAAATCATCCCTTTTACTTAATAGACATCTCCGAAAACTATCAAACCTTCCCTATGACTAGCTTATAAGGCGCAAATGTAAGCAGTACGAATCACCTAGGCTATCTGCTCAAATAAGGATTTGAGATATTTAGTGTTGATAACAAGGCAGAAGCATAGAGTTGTATGCGTTAATTTCAACTTGAGGGCATAGGACTTATTTCTACTGGTAAGATGAGTGCTCCAATGCGGAATCTTACTAATCCACAAACTGCCATTATTACTTGTTCGTATTTTTTGGAATGTAGCCTAAATCTATCTTGAACAACTCGAAATATTTTCACGGAGCGGATGCGGTGTTCCACATATATTCGGTTAGAGGAGAACTGTTTGTTTTCTTCCTTTTGTGCAGTTGTTAACTCTCCATTCCTCGGTTTCTTAATTGGAGTTTCAATTAAATCTTCTCCTTGATCAGCCAAATCCCCTTTAAATTTTTGCTTTGGGTCAAAGCGAGTGCGATTTTCACGGAACAATGTTATATCGCTTTTTGGTCCAGGTTCACCTGCCACAATATCAACGATATCGCTACCATTAGGCAAGATAATCATTTGGCTTTTAAACGTATGATTACTCTTCCTACCTGAAAAATACTTTTCTTGTTTCTCATTGTCTCTAGGTCTCTCTCTAACTTGTTCATAGCTATCTACTATTAATTCATATTCTGTCAGTACTTCTTTTATCGTTTCATAGTCAGCAGCGTTTTTTTTTACTTGTTCGAGTAAGCTAGAGGGCAACAATTCTTGCAAGTTAGGTAACCAGTAGTTAAATGTATCATTGGCTGTTGATTCACTCACTTCAAATAAGATGCCCAAAAGTTGAAATGTCGTTAAATGTCTCAGATATAGCAAAGATAAAATTATCTGTTCTTTGAGGGATAATTTTGGTTTACGTCCTCCTCCACCAGCAATAATTCTAACTTTTTTGGATTCTCTTGCAGCTTGTTTTTCATAATGGAGCCGTTCTGCATTTTGAATTAATTGTTGCAACTGTCCATACTCTAGACCAATTAATCGCTGTGTTTCTTTAGGGTTCTCCTCAATATAATTCAGTATTAAAGCCATATTCTTGTGCCAAAAAACTTATCTTAGTGTTCTTTTACCACAGAACGTTACTATTTTGGAGATGTCTAATTGCTACAGACGGGGGAGCTGTAGCCGAACCTGTGGAACTCAAAGAACTGCTACTTGCGCCTGGAGAACGAGCAGAGGTGTTGGTGCGTGGGGAGAGAGAACCAAAGCAGTACCGCTTGTTAAATTTACCCTATAACCGAGGTGGTATGAAAATGATGGAAGATGAAATGGGTATGATGGGTGGTAGCAGCCACATAATGGGGGGAAGTTCTCAGGGAAATCCTCAAGTTTTAGCAACTCTGACTTATCAGGGTTCTGTCTCTACCTTACCTTTACCCAAACAGCTCATTTCTGTAGAAACTCTACCAGAACCGAAGACAGTCAGACGGTTAGAATTGTCAATGGAGGAGGAAATGACTCCTGGTATGGGGATGAGCTTTACGTTCAACGGGAAAGCTTTCGATCCAAATCGCATTGATGCCCAAGTCAGATTGAATACAGTCGAAGATTGGGAATTAGTTAACGTCGATCCAGACCGCATGGATCATCCTTTCCATTTGCACGTCAATCCTTTTCAAGTCATAACGCGCAACGGAAAACCAGAACCCTACCGCGCTTGGAAAGATACTGTTTTAGTGCGTGGTGGCGAAACTGTCCGCATCCGCATTCCCTTCCGCAATTTTTCTGGTAAGACCGTTTATCACTGCCACGTTCTCGATCATGAAGATCTAGGAATGATGGGGATTGTGAATATACAAGCTTGACGTTAAAACCTACTATAGAAGTTTTTGCCTTCAAGCGTATTGAAATATCGAGATCTCCAGGGGAAAGTCTTGTTATCGTTGCAAACGGGATGAGATTGAGCTAGAACGTCCAGAGTTTATGCAAGTGTTAGCAGAAAATTGTAGGATTAACGACACACTTGAGCAGTAGCAAGCAACCTTTACTATCCTACTAGGATCTTCTTTCCATCTGCTCCAATGCAGTTACGTTAGCCAGCCTTTCGCTCAGTTTAGATATGTATTACAGGACGTTATTACATACTTCAAAAAGCTAACGGACTCGATCGCCCGAACTAACTTGGATGTATAGTGCGATTTACTGCTATCTTCTCGGATATTAATCGCTTCCTGAATTAGACGATGCCACTTGGGTGGCACGCAAGATAAAGCGTACTGTCCTGCTCCAGTCTTTGAAGTTATGTCATTCTCTCTGAGCGTGTAAAACTGTCGCAAGATGCCTAGTATAGACCACTGAATCCCTTCATCTGTCAAGAGATAAGCTATCCTTATAGGCTTCTTTGTCCAGCTCACCCAGTATGTATTGAGATTCTCAAGCATTCTAGAAACAAGCAAGTCCCAATCTACTGTAAAAGCAAGCTCTTTGGGGTCAGTTCCTATGACAGCGATTCCTCGATTCTTCAAAACCCACCAAGTGACCGAGTTCAACTCATGATATCCGTGTGGATGGAGTATATCCTTGTAGTAGTAGGGATAGGGGGTAACTTCTCCCTCGAAATGCCCCAAGTCCTCCCACTGGAGATAGCCTCCTTCCAGTTTCCACTTGGGATACTTTTCCCGCATCTCTCGATGAATGCTTCGCAAGTATTTGATTTCATCTTCCCTAGCTTGATGGATTACAACTGCAATAAAGTCGATATCACTAAACTTCTCATTGAAGGCATTTAGTGCAATTGAACCACAGACGTAGAATGCCACCACAAAGCCAGGGAGCCTTTCCTCCATCATCTGAGTGTAATCTGCTAAAACAGGCTGAATTACTTCAGGAATTCCTTGATGCATACTATCTGCTCCATCAGAACAGATCGGTCTTACTTCATATTAAGCCGCGCTTTGCAACCTAGTACTCGTATTTTGCGTTTCTCGCCACACTTTTGCGATCTAACACTCATATTTTGAATCTTTTGCTGCAAAAGCACAGTTTAACAACAACGATCTGCACCTACATGCTGAATCGAAGGGGTAGAGGAACACGGAGTCTACTTGATTCTTTATAGTGTAGTAACAAAACTTCAACCCGATCGCCCGACAAATTTCATCTCGATTTCATCTGAGTTTGGGACATTAGATACAGTGCCTCACTACAAATACAACGATCGCCAAGCCGCTGTCCCAGCTATGGTCTAGAAAATAATGCTCAACTCTATTGTCAAATGGTCGATCGCTCAACGGTGGCTAGTCGTCATCGCCTCCATCATTATTACCCTATGGGGATTTCGCGTCCTGACTCAAATGCCGCTAGACGTTTTCCCAGCCTTTGCACCCCCGCAAGTAGAAATCCAAACTGAAGCACCTGGACTGGCTCCAGAAGAGGTGGAATCCCTCGTCACTCGACCGATAGAAAGTGCTATTAACGGCACACCTGGAGTCGAAACGGTACGTTCTTCTTCTGCCGTTGGTATTTCTGTAGTGAAAGTGATTTTTGGTTGGGACACTGAAATATATCGCGCCCGCCAGCTAGTTCAGGAGCGATTGCAACAGGCTCAAAGTCAGTTGCCACAGGGAGTAGAGCCACCACAAATTTCTCCGATCAGCTCTCCTCTAGGAGCGGCGATTAAATATGCCTTTACCTCCGAAACTACTCCCTTAATGGAAGTAAGACGGATTGTGGATTGGCAAGTAAAAAACCGTCTTTTGGCTGTGCCAGGGGTGACTCAAGTTGTGATTTTTGGCGGAGACGTGCGCCAGTATCAAGTGCTAGTCGATCCCGACAAGCTGAAAGCTTTCAATGTCTCTTTACAAGAGGTGGCGGAAGCAACGGAAAAAGCCAACGTCAACGCACCTGGCGGATTTTTAATCAACCCAGACCAGGAAATGTTAGTGCGAGGAGTTGGAAGGATTGCGTCGATTGACGAGCTGAAGCAATCGGCAATTACAGCTCGAAATGGTACGCCCGTGCTACTCGGTCAGGTAGCTGATGTCACGATTGGTGCAGAACTCAAACGCGGTGATGCCACTTTCAATGGTAAAAAGGCAATTGTTTTAGTTGTTAATAAACAGCCACAAGCTGACACCCCCACAGTCACCCGTGCAGTAGAAGCGGCAATGGAGGAAATTAAAGCCAGCTTGCCTAAAGATGTGAAAGTAGATGTGACTTTCCGTCAGGAAAATTTCATCGAAGCATCGCTCAAGAATGTAGAGGATGCCTTGCGCGATGGTATTATCATCGTTTCTGTCGTGCTGATTCTGTTTTTGATGAATTGGCGCACCGTGATTATCAGTCTGAGCGCCCTGCCCTTGTCTTTACTACTGGGGATGATGATTTTAAATTGGACTGGACAGGGCATCAATACAATGACATTGGGAGGACTGGCTGTTGCTATTGGTTCGGTAGTAGATGATGCCATTGTGGATATGGAAAACGTCTACCGTCGTTTGCGGGAAAATCAGCAAGCAGGAACGCCAGTCAATCCTTTACAGGTAGTATTTGATGGCTCGATTGAAGTGCGCGTCAGCGTACTGTTTTCAACAGTCATTATTGCTGTTGTCTTTGCCCCGATTTTCGCTCTTTCCGGTGTGGAAGGTCGCATCTTTACACCAATGGGGTTATCTTATCTACTTTCGATCGCGGCTTCAACTCTAGTGGCGCTGACGCTAACTCCAGCTTTGTGCGCGCTATTGTTGGTGAATCGGCGCTTGCCAGATGAGGAAACCTGGGTAGCGCGATTTTCCCATCGAGTTTACCGTCCGGCTTTGAGATTTTCAATTCGATTTCCCCAGATCGTGTTGGTTGCTGCCGTTGCTGGTTTTGTAGCGGCGATGGTGATACTACCATCGTTGGGACGGGTATTTTTACCGGAATTCCAAGAAAGTTCGCTAGTCGTTGCCACTTCTTTGTATCCAGGGGAGTCCCTAGAAGCTACTAATACAGCCGATCTAGCAATTCAGGATGCTCTCAAAAGTGACAAGCGGTTTGAAGCACTGCAATTGCGCTCGGGACGCGCCCCTGGCGATAGCGATGTGGGTGGTGTTAACTTTGGGGAACTAGATGTAGAACTGAGCGAGGAGGGACTGAAAGACCGAGAGGGGAGTATTGAAACTCTGCGACAAGAGTTTGCCAAAATACCAGGAGTAGCGGCTAACATTGGTGGTTTTATTTCACACCGGATGGATGAGGTGCTGTCTGGAGTCAGGAGCGCGATCGCCGTGAAAATTTTTGGACCCGACTTGGAGCAACTCCGCACTATCGGTCAACAAGTGGAGTCAACCATGCGTAACGTTACCGGAGTTGTAGACCTGCAACTAGAACCTCAAGTGCCGATTAAGCAGGTACAAATTCAGTTCGATCGCCCCGCTGCCGCTCGTTACGGTCTAAGCGTAGGCGATTTAGCTCAAACTATTGAAACTGCTTTGAACGGGCGAGTCATTTCCCAAGTTTTAGAAAACCAACAAGTATTCGATCTCGTCGTCTGGTTGCAAGAAAGTTCTAGAAATAACCTAGAAACTATTAGGAATTTATTAGTCGATACTCCCAACGGACAAAAAATTCCTCTAGCTCAGGTTGCCAGAGTTATCTATGGCACGGGTCCGAATACAATCAATCGCGAGAATGTTTCCAGGCTAATCGTTGTTTCTGCTAACGTACAGGGGCGAGACTTGGGTTCTGTCATTAATGATATTCGGAACCAAGTTAAACAACAGGTGCAATTGCCTTCTGGATACTACATTCAATACGGCGGTCAATTTCAGGCGCAAGAGCAGGCTACCCAAACCTTAATTTGGGCTGGCATCTTAGCATTCGTTGCCATTACGATACTGATTTACTTTGCAGTCAAATCAATTCCTGCCACGGCGATGATTATGATTAACTTGCCCTTAGCATTAGTGGGAGGTGTAATTTCTGTTGCCTTGGGTGGCGGTATTATCTCCGTGGCTTCAATGGTAGGGTTTATTACTCTATTCGGTGTAGCCACTCGTAATGGACTACTGCTCGTTGATAACTACAATAACAAGCTGGCAACTGGTATGCCTCTGCGAGAAGTTCTGTTTGATGGATCGATGGAGCGACTTGTCGCGATTCTGATGACTGCTCTATCATCAGCTTTGGGAATGGTGCCGCTGGTAATTGGCACTGGTGCTGGTAAGGAAATCTTGCAGCCATTGGCAGTCGTGGTGCTGGGTGGATTGTTTACCTCAACAGCCTTGACACTATTAGTCATCCCAGCTTTGTATTCTCTATTTGGCAAGTTTTTGGTTCCCAAAAAGACTGTACCAATACAAAATATTGAAGCTGCTCAAGGTTCACCTGTATAAACTTACTTGTCAGCTAATTTTTTCGATCTTTAACCGTTTCAAGTCAGGAGTCAATCAATGAAATTATTGCAATTTGGCGCGATCGCTCTAGGTAGTTTAGGACTGCTTGTTTTAGGAGCTTTTAGCCATAGCGATCGCGCCACTAGTTACGCCAGCAGCTCAAATACTAAAGCTGCGGAAATTGTAGTGGCGAAAACTGAATTAGTCAGCGAGAAAGCAGGTGCATCTAAAGATAGTAAAAGTAAAAAAGGCGGTCAGGTTGTAGAGGCAGGAGCTTACCACCTAGAGCTAGTGCCTGAAAAAGAAGCGAATGGAACTCACTTAGATTTGTATTTACAAAGAGGGGACAATCACGAAGCAATTCCTAATGCTAAAGTCACGGCTCAAGTTCAGTCGCCTGACGGAACCCAAAAAAACTTAAGTTTTAAATACGATCCTAGCGGGAAGCACTATACGACCTTACTGCCTGGGAAAGCAACTGGTCAGTATCAAATGAAAGTTACTGCCGATGTTAAAGGTGAAAAGGTAAACGGACGTTTTAGTTTTAAGCAGTAATCCGATCGGATAGTATCGCTAATTAGACAATCGGTTCTCACACCACAGTCAAGGACACAACTTCTGTGTCCTGACTTAGGTTAGATGTTCAGGTCAAGCGCACTCGACGGAGCAGCATGGCATTGATTGCCACAATGACGGTAGACAGGCTCATGAACAACGCTCCCACGGCAGGAGAAAGCAAAATACCCAATGGAGCGGCAACTCCAGCCGCTAAAGGAATTCCCACCACGTTATAACCCGTAGCCCAAAATAAATTCTGGATCATTTTGTTGTACGTTGCCTTAGCAAGCTTGAGTCCATAGGTGGCATCTAAGGGATTACTGTTAACCAAAACCAAATCGGCTGACTCGATCGCCACGTTAGTTCCTGCTCCAATCGCCAGTCCTAAGTCAGCTTCAGACAGAGCAGCAGCATCGTTAATGCCATCGCCTACGAAAGCTGTAGGCTTTTCAGCTTTCAGCTTGCGGATAATTGCTGCTTTATCTTGGGGCAAAACGCGGGCGTAGTAGCGGTCGATACCTAGCTCCGTGGCAACTGTCTTCGCCACTGCCTCGGCATCTCCAGTAATCATCACAACTTGAATATCCATTTCTTGCAGCCGCTGCACGGCGGTACGCGCCTGTTCCCTTACTCGGTCTGCTAGCCCAAACAGGGCGAGTAATTGTCGATCGTCTAGTAAGGCGATCGCGCTCTCCCCCCGTTCTTCAATGTTTGTCAATCCTGCCTGGAGTTTGTCAGCAAAGATGAGATTCAACTCCTTTGCCCATTCAGGTCTGCCAACTCGGTAACGTTTGCCATTGACTTGACCTTCTACGCCTTTCCCCGCGATCGCCTGAAACTCATTCGCCTTGGGAATCTCCAAATTACGCGCCTCAGCTTCTTGCACAACTGCCTGTGCCAGTGGATGCTCTGACAGCGATTCTAAAGCAGCGGCGATCGAGAGTGCTTCCAACTCGCCAATTCCTTCAGCATAAATTCGCTGTACGCCAAACTCACCTTTAGTCAGAGTTCCAGTTTTGTCAAAGGCAATAGTTTTAATGCTTCTAGCACGCTCGAAGGCTTCTCGCTTGCGTACCAAAATACCGTGTTTTGCAGACATTGATGTTGCATTAACAGTCACGAGTGGAATTGCTAGTCCCAACGCATGGGGACAAGTAATAACCAAGACTGTAACAGCGCGATTGATCGCAAAAGTTAGGGCTGAACCTACTGACAGCCAGACAATAAATGTCAGCGTACCTACCCCGATCGCAATTAAGGTTAACCAATAAGCCAACCGATCTGCCAAAGCTTGATAGCGACTCCGCGAAGTTTGCGCCTCCTCCACCAGCCGCATAATTTGACTGAGTGTTGTTTGTTCGCCCGTGCGCGTGACTTTTACAGTCAGAGCGCCTTCGCCGTTTACAGCCCCCGCTACGACTTCATCGCTGACTTGTTTCGTAACTGGGCGGGATTCGCCAGTGAGAAATGCCTCGTTCACGCTAGAAGCACCTTCAGTTACCTCTCCATCAATCGGCATTTGTTCGCCAGGACGAATTAATATCAAATCCCCCTCGCTTAGCTGACTTACAGGGACATCTTCTATTCTCCCGTTCGCCAACCGATGTGCAGTCGCAGGAACGAGATCGGCTAGATGTTCTAACGCGCGACTGGCTCCCTGAACCGATGCCATTTCAATCCAATGTCCGAGCAGCATCACATCCACCAGAGTTGCTAATTCCCAGTAGAATGGATCGCCCTGCAACCCAAAAGAAACCGCCAAGCTGTAAACAAAGGCGACGGTAATTGCTAAGGCAATTAGGGTCATCATGCCAATTCTAGATCTCAGCTCGCGCCACGCTCCTCGCAGGAAGACCCAACCGCCGTAGAAGTAAATAATGATACTCAAAATGGGCGTAACCCAAGCTGAGCCAGGAAACTGTATTGCCTGATAGTTAAACCACTCTTGAAATGAAGGTGCAAAATACAGTACTGGAAGCGTTAACAGCAAGCAGATGAAAAAGCGTCGCTTGAACATTTCTGGATTGTGTCCGGCGTGCTTGTCGTGTTCGCCATGCCGCTCGTGTCTTTCATGTTCGCTGTAGTTTTTGGGTTTGTCTTGCACGTTTGTAGTACTGCGGTGCTGGTGTTCTGAATGTCCGCGACGATCGCGATCGTGTTGCATTTCTTAATACTCCATCAGTGGAAACAACAAACCCAATGATTTTCGATATCAAAATGTTAAGCTGCCAATCGCTTTTTAACTCTCTTCCTCATGACTGAAACTATGCGATGAATAGAGAAGATTTATAGCAAAATATTAGCTTTAAACCGTTATTTCATCCTGATTTCATCCCGACCTGCAAAAATTTAATATGTGGAGGTATTATCGCGACCAGTTGTAGGGAACGCTGTACTTTCTACTACTTAACATCTGGAATAGGTTGTGAAGATTTTAGTTGTTGAAGATGACGAAGCTGTTGCTAACGTGCTATCTCTACTTCTCTCTAGCCATAACTATGTTGTAGAAGTTGCCGTAGATGGACAAATAGCTTGGGAACTAATTGAAGTTTATGACTACGACCTAATTTTACTTGATGTTTTATTACCTAAACTAGATGGCATTAGTCTTTGCCAGCGACTGCGATCGCACGGCTATCAGATGCCAATTCTGCTGCTTACAGGTCAGGATAACAGCCAAGATAAAGCAATTGGGTTAGATGCTGGAGCAGACGATTATATTGTAAAACCTTTTGAACAGCAGGAGTTACTCGCTCGCATCCGTGCTCTACTACGTCGAGCAAGCGTTAATCCTGCTCCAGTTCTAGAGTGGGGAAGCTTGCAACTAAATCCAGCAACGGGTGAAGTGACGTATGCAGAAAATTTGCTGTCACTCACCCCTAAAGAGTACGCGCTGCTAGAACTATTTTTACGCAATACTCGGCGAGTGTTTAGCTATGGTGCGATCCAAGACCATTTGTGGGCATATGAGGATATTCCTAGTGAAGATGCCGTGAGAACTCATATTAAAACTTTACGACAAAAACTCAGAAAGGCAGGCGCTCCGGCTGATTCGATCGAGACTGTCTATGGCATTGGTTATCGCCTAAAACCCTTGGAGTTGAAAGCTAAAAATCGGCAGTTAGAATCGTTTAATTTGCCATCTACTGCTAAGGACGAACCGATTGAGCAGCAGACGCTAACAGCCCTATCCGAGGTTTGGAATCGATTCAAAGCAAGAGTTAACAAACAGATAGAAATACTCCAACAAGCTGCTACTGCTTTGATGAATCAGGCATTGGATCGGGAGTTGCGGCAGCACGCAGAACAGGAAGCCCACACTTTATCCGGTTCGCTGGGTACGTTTGGCTTTCCCAAAGGTTCTCAACTAGCTAACCGGATTGAACGGATGCTTCAGGTAGGCGAATCGCTAAAGCAAAACGAGATTGTTTGTCTTTGCGAATTGGTGGCTGCTCTGCACCAGGAAGTTAAACAATCCCCTGAAGAATTGAACCTAGAGGCTGATGAGGAACCTATAGATGATAGCGATCCTCGCCCCCTATTGTTGGTAGTGGATCGCAATCGCCCTTGGGCAGAACAAGTCGTGAAGGAAGCCGCTAGCTGGGGATTTCGAGGAGCGATCGCTTCCACCCTCGTTCAAGCAACAACTAGACTGGAAGAACAAATCCCCTCCATTGCTCTGTTCGATCCTACTATTGCCCAACCTACAGAAGACAGCCTAACGTTGCTAGTAAAACTCAAAAACTGGACACCCCCCATACCAGTATTGGTCTGTACTGCCGAAGCTAGTTTAACCGAGCGATTGGAAGTGGCTAGACTCGGTGGACAAGCTTTTTTGCATAAGCCAGTCACTCCAACCCAAGCGTTGGAAGCAGTTGTACAGGTACAGCAACGAGTAGAAATGTTTCGGCAGATAGGAATTAATGGTGGTACAGCAGTCCGCGTCATGGTAGTAGATGACGATCCCCAAATCCTCGCTGCTCTGCGTACTTTATTAGAACCTTGGGGGCTACAAGTCACGACGCTAGAAGATCCACAGCAGTTTTGCCAGACTCTAGAAGCCACGCTACCGGATTTGCTAATTTTGGATGTCGGAATGCCGAATGTCAGCGGCATCGAACTCTGTCAAATTGTCCGCAACGATTCCCGCTGGGGACGTTTGCCGATTATTTTCTTGACAGCTCATACAGATAGCTCCATAGTAAATCAAGTGTTTGCTGTAGGTGCGGACGACTTCGTTAGTAAACCTATTGTGGGTCCAGAATTAATTTCCCGCATCCTCAATCGCTTGGAACGCATTCAACTCCTGCGGAATATGACTGAGATTGACCCGCTGACAATGGTGTACAACCGCCAGAAGTTTGTGCAAGCCACTAGCCAACTGCTTGGCCTAGCTGGTCAACAAGGTCAACCGCTTTGTTTAGCATTTCTAGATATAGATTGTTTGAAGCAAATCAACGACCTCTATAGCTACAGCACTGGAGACATCGTACTGCGTCAATGCGGGCAGTTACTGCGGCAGACTTTTCAACAACAGGCTGTGGTAGCCCGTTGGGTTGGAGAAGAATTTGTCGTCACCCTATACGGCGCAACTAAAGCGGAGGGAATAGAGAGACTTTCTAGAGTATCGCGAATTATCCGCCAACAATGGTTTACGTCAACCGATCGCACTCATCGGTTTCGGGTTACGGTTAGCGCTGGTATTGCTCAATATCCTGATGACGGGATCGATCTAGATTCTCTATGTCGCGCTGCACTAGCCGCCCTCCATCAGTCCAAGTTAGCTGGATGCGATTGCATTTTCTCTGCGGGAGGAACCCCTAGCTCTATTCTCGCTTCCTCATAACTTCCTCAGATTGTCTGCATAAGCTCAGAAAGTAAGGAAAAGCTAGCACTTTGTTCTGGGCGATCGCTCTGGAAGAAGTTGCATTGGATTGAATTGCAGGCTGAAAGATAAGGGAAATAGCTAGCCAATTCACGCTTCTTTTGACATCCTAAATGCTTCTAAATGCTCTATGTTTCAAAAAATCCTCACAGCACTAGACGAATCTGAAATTAGCAAGCATGTTTTTGAGGAAGCTCTTGCTCTGGCAAAAGCTAATGGAGCTAGTTTGCTGCTGTTGCACGTTTTATCAGTTGACGAAGAGGATTATCCTCTTGTCGCCGGACGTAATAGTTGGAACTACGACCCAAAAGCAATCTGTGCCGCTATAGAAGGCTTTCAAAAGCATTGGCAGGAGTACGAACAGCAAGGGCTAGAGTTGTTGCGATCGCGCACTGCCCAAGCAACTGCTGCTGGGGTGAAGGCAGAATTTACCCAAAATCTCGGCGGTCCTGGTGCGTGTATTTGTGCAGTAGCTCGTGCCTGGGGTGCCGATCTGATTGTGGTGGGACGACGGAGACTTTCGGTTTGGCGCGAGTTAGTGCCAGGTAGCGTCAGTAGCTACGTGCTTCACCACGCTCCCTGCACCGTGATGGCAGTGCAGTATCCCGTGAAAAAAAATATACGTACTCTCCACCCGCAGCCATTAAAGTTAGCATCCGAATAAATTTCGACTGAAATTTTTTGAACCCATAATGCCTTTGTTAAATGCGTTACGTTATTGCAACTTACTTTGAGTCTGCGAACGGGTGCTAGGGAAGCCTCTTGTTTACTCGTCCACTCATAACTTCCTCATAGTCTAAAGTTAGGATTGCAACTAAAGACAACATCGGTTATTCATCACGTAAGGTGAAGCCATGAATAAAGCATTAATTTATACTTTCTTAGGATTATTGACCGCTGGCGCGATCGCCAGTATTGCGACAGACAGCACGCAAGCTCAATCTTCAAGAGCGCGGCAAGATCCGCATCACCCTTCTGCTCAAGCTACCCCCTCTCGCAGAGGAATGATGACTCAGGGCGATCGGCACTTCATGACAATGATGATTCATCACCAACAGGAAGGGGTGGAGATGGCTGAGCTAGCTTTAAGCCGTACTAAAAATCCTGACATAAAAAACCTGGCTGAAACGATTAGAAAAGAGCAAACTAGCCAAATTCAACAAATGCGATCTTGGTACAAGCAGTGGTACGGCACAGAAGTACCTACTGCACCAATGGCAGGAATGGGGATGATGAGAACTCAAAACCGCATGGATCGAGGAGATATGAACCAGGACGTGATGAGAACTCAAAATCGTATGGGTCAGGGCATGAACCAAGGCATGATGGGAATGTCTATGCATTTAGAAACTTTACAAAATGCTTCTGACTTTGACCGAGAATTCATTCGCCAAATGTCCCATCACCAGCAAATGGGGGTGATGATGGCACAGATGGCTGCTGATAGCGCCACTAAACCAGAAATTCGCGATCTATCTCAGTCCATTGTCAAAACGCAAACGACTCAAATTGAGCAGATGCAACAATGGTCTCAAGCTAAGTAGCATAGGTTTTTCTTCCCTCTGGGAGAAGGTTAACTATGAGTCAGATAAGAATACTACCAGTTGCCTTAGCAATAGCTATTGGGGCGATCGCCGGACTACTCGTTGCAAGTGCTATACAACCTTATTCTTGGCGGTCATCAAAACATCCTAGCCCCTACCTCCATTCTGTCGGAAGAACTGCACGATGATTCTGAGTTGACAAGGCAGATTTAGAACAAGCATGAATCTCATTTAAATTCTTGATTCGTTGGTAAATCAAATCTTTCTTCTTACATCTGTTCGGGAGATCTATTATGTCTGGATTCTTTGGACGTAAACGCGAACAAAATAGCAAAAAAATGGCGAAAGACCCCATCTGCGGCATGACAGTTGAGAAAGCTACCGCGCTCAAGTCAGAGCGGGATGGGGAGACATATTATTTTTGCAGTCCTCACTGCCAGCGTACTTTTGAGTCACAAACAGCAGAATAAAGCAAAGCCAGAACTCTCTCTAAAACTCATTCAAGGAGCTGACAGAATGGCTACAAACCACTCACATCATGGGCATCGGCATGGAAGCGCAGTAGCACCAAATCCAAATGAGATGGCGAAAGACCCCATCTGCGGCATGGTGATTCCTAAAGCCACATCACTGAAAACAGAACGAAGCGGGCGTGCTTACTATTTTTGCAGTCAAAGTTGCCTGAACACGTTTTTAGATCCTGAAAGAGAACTCAAATCGATGCGGAAGCGCGTCACCATTGCCTTAACGGGAGTGCTGCTACTGGCAATCATGCGTGCCGCTGCTTTCATTGGTCTGGCAGCAGGTGTAACTTTAGTGACTTGGGTTCCCATTCCAGCCCTACCTTGGTTCACTTGGGGCGTGTGGTTATTCATCCTGACTACACCAGTTCAGTTCATCGGCGGGTGGTCGTTTTACGTCGGGTCGTGGAACGCCATTCGCAGCCGCCACATCAATATGGATTTCCTGATCGCGCTCGGCACGACAGTTGCTTACGTCTACAGCGTGGTCGTCATCTTTTTCCCCAACATCCTACCTATCAAAGTTGCCGAGCGCGAAGTCTACTTTGAGGTATCTGCTATTATCATTGCCTTTGTCTTGCTAGGCAAGTACATGGAGGAAATCATCAAAAAGAACTCCTCGGCAGCCATCCGCAAATTATTGGATCTAAAACCTGCAACAGCCAGGGTGGTTCGGGACGGCATGGAAATGGAAATTCCAGCAGAGAGCGTCATGGTTGACGAAACAATTGTCGTTCGCCCAGGAGAGCGAATTCCCACGGATGGAGTTGTTTTAGATGGGGCTTCTTCTGTGGATGAATCGATGCTAACCGGAGAATCAATTCCGGTAGAGAAAGGATCGGGAGCAGAGGTGATTGGTGGAACGCTAAACCGCACGGGACTTTTCCACTTCCGAGCAACCCGCGTAGGGGCAGAAACAGCACTGGCACAAATCATCAGGTTTGTAGAAGAGGCGCAAAACAGTAGTGCTCAAGTTCAACGGCTGGCAGATACAGTGACTGGTTACTTCGTTCCAGCAGTAGTCATTATTGCGGTACTTGCCTTTGTGGGCTGGTTGCTAGTAGGGAATTTCCCGCAAGCCTTACTGTCATTTATTGCGGTACTAATTATCTCCTGTCCTTGTGCTTTAGGGGTAGCAACTCCTGCTGCTCTGATGGTAGGTGTTGGGAAAGGTGCGGAGAACGGCATTTTGATCCGAGGTGGTGAAGTTCTAGAGCGGGCGCAAAAGCTTTCTACTGTAGTTTTTGATAAAACTGGAACGCTGACTAAAGGCGAGCCTAGCGTCACGGACGTGGTTCAGTTGTCAGAACGTCCAAAAGATGAAATTCTGCGGTTGGCGGCTGCGGTGGAAATAGGCTCGGAGCATCCTTTGGGTGAGGCGATCGTGCGGGCAGCTAAACATCAGACGATAGATATTCCTAAAGTCAATAATTTTGAAGCGATTCCCGGACACGGTATTCGAGGAGAAGTCAATGGCGATCGCGTCATCTTGGGCAATCGCCGTTTGTTCCAACAACAAGGCTATTCCTTGACTCCAGAAGTTGAAAGTCGATTGACTCAATTAGAGATAGATGGCAAAACTGCCATGCTGGTTGGTTGCAATGGTCTACTAGTAGGAATTGTTGCAGTAGCCGATACGCTCAAGCCCGAAGCCGAACAAGCAATCGCCGCCCTGCGTCGTGAAAGAGTCAAAGTTGTCTTGTTGACTGGAGACAACCAACGCACTGCGGAGGCGATCGCCCGTCAAGTGGGAATCGATCGGGTTATTGCCGAAGTGTTACCTAGCGACAAAGCCGAAGTTGTGAAGAGAATCCAACAACGCGGCGAAGTAGTTGCAATGGTAGGTGACGGAGTAAACGATGCTCCTGCACTAGCAACCGCTGATATTGGGATTGCTATTGGCTCTGGTGCCGATGTTGCCAAAGAGACAGGGGGCATTATTCTGGTGAAAAATGACGTGCGGGATGTTGTGGCGGCAATTCGCCTTTCCCGCGCCACCATGCGTAAGATTAAACAAAATCTGTTCTGGGCTTTTATCTACAACACGATCGGGCTTCCCATTGCTGCCTTCGGTTACTTAAGTCCAATTATTGCCGCTGCTGCAATGGCTTTAAGTTCTCTATCTGTGATTGTTAATTCGTCTCTGCTCAAAGGATTTAAGTTATCCAACACATAGTCATAGATCGGTAATGAGAGGTTTTTTATGAGTTACCAGCGCAGGCATTATCCCATTTCACTTAATAGCTTATCCGCGAAGCAAGCACTGTTCGTTGCCTTCGCCACCTCCACTTTTTTGCTAGTAGCAGGCTACCGCTTAACTTTAGTTTCTATTTTGCTCTTCGCTTTACCCCTGGTTTTTCTGTTAATGTCCCTTTCTCTGTCAATACCGTCTTTTCATAAAAAGCCAGTCGAAAACCATTCACCCTTGATGCTACCTTCAGCAGATCGCTAACTGGAACTGTAATTGTCGGATCGTACTTTGCTGGAGATTTATAGACAAGTCAAGAATTTCAATTGCTACAACTTGAGAAAACTTTATGGCTCACCAACACGATCGTCAATCCAGTTCTAGAATCTCAATTGTCAAAATCGCCTTGTTTGTCTTCCTCGCTGTTATTGTCTTTCTACTGATAACAGAACATTGGGCGCATATACTCGGTGTCCCACCATTATTCTTACTTCTGGGACTGTGTATACTCATGCATTTATTTATGCATGGCGGACATGGCGGACATGGCGGTGGAAGTGGAAATAGTAATGGTGGTAGCAACATATATCGTCCCTGAAATGCCTGTATGAGTAAGTCAATCTAAATAGTAAGAAAGGTGCAACCATGAGAGATATACCCGCTTACGGACTTTGGCTTTTGGTTATCGTTAATTCACTAGTGTTCATCATTTTTGCTTTCAGCTTTACCAAACCAAAAAATCCCCGCGATTGGCGCTCGTTTGGAGCTTTTTCTGCCTTTATTGTGGCACTATTTACGGAAATGTATGGCTTTCCATTAACTCTTTACTTACTATCGGGTTGGCTGCAAACTCGCTATCCAGGGTTGGATATTTTTTCCCATGATGCCGGACATCTTTGGTGGACGTTGTTGGGGTGGAAAGGCGACCCCCACTGGAACCCAATTCACCTTTTAAGCAACGTACTGATTTTTGGTGGCATTATCTATCTTGGTTCTGCCTGGGAAGTTTTATATAAAGCTCAGCGAACTCACACGCTGGCAATTAGTGGACCCTATGCGACGATTCGCCATCCCCAATATATTGCTTTCATCACTATTATGTTCGGATTTCTGCTCCAGTGGCCCACAATCTTGACGCTACTCATGTTTCCAGTGTTGGTATTGATGTACGTGCGGTTGGCACGTCAGGAAGAGCGCGATGCACTAGCTGAATTTGGCGACGAGTATCGACGCTATGCCGAGAATACACCAGCTTTTTTTCCTCGTTGGGGCAGCAGAAGCGATCGCAGAGACAAACACTCCTAAATTTTGAAGTGCTGTCGGAAGGAATTACAAAAGTGCTGAATCATAAGTCTCGATCGATAACTAGTTTTAAAAAATCAAATTAATTGGAGGTCTACTATGTTATCAAACACTCACGAGCGGGAAGATCGTCACCTGAGTAGGAACTCTACTAAATTAAGAATGCGATCGCTCTCCATTGCCACAGCGATCGTCACGGGTTTAGTCTATACCGTTTGCGTCCTGTTTATTGCTGTAGCGCCGAAAGCAGCAATGGCTTTCTTCAGCTCTATCCTTCATATCGACCTAAGTAGTTTAGCCAGAGTAGTTACCTGGGGAAGCTTTATAGCTGGACTTCTATTTTGGTCTCTTGGATCGGCTCTATACGCTGCCCTATTAGCTCGGCTCTATAACAGTCTTGCACCTAGGTAAACTTTAACTGTATTTCTCTTCAATTGCGAGCAAGCCACACGGAAAAACTGTTGAGAGAAATTACAAAAATCCTGCCATGAAGCCGATCGTACAACTTAAAGAAAGGCAAAGCGATCGCCAGCATTCGCTGATAAAACCAGATCCGCTATCGTTGACTGTTGCTACAAGCAAGATCGTAGCATTACTTTATGTCATCAGTATCTTGTTTTTCATCCTAGTGTCAAAAACAGCGATCGCGTTTTTTAGTTATGTTTCCCGTTCTGAACTCACCCAGATTACCGAGCCGATGGATTGGAAACTCTGTATGGTTGGTTTTCTTCCCTTTTTCCTAGCTATGAGTGCCGCCATTGTTATGGTGGTTCAAATCCACAACTATTTCAAGCAAAGATAATCGAAATTTATTACAGATTGGGAGTGAAACTATGAGCGATTTAATAGTCATCGGTTTCAAAGACGAGTTTAAGGCAGATGAAGTTCTCATCGATTTGATGAAACTACAGCGGGAGTATCTGATCGACTTAGAAGATGCTGCTGTTGTTGTCAGGAATGAAGCAGGCAAAGTCAAAGTTAAGCAAACTCAAGAATTAGTATCTTCTGGGGCACTTAGTGGAGGTTTCTGGGGATTAATATTTGGTTTTTTGTTTTTTCATCCCCTAATTGGTTGGGCGCTTGGGGCTGCTGTTGGAGTGCTTTCAGGAACGCTGACTGATATTGGAATTGACGACAATTTCATTAAAGAAGTTGGCGACACAATTGAACCTGGAACGTCTGCTCTTTTTATACTTGTGAGAAAGTCCACGCCAGATAAGGTTTTAGAAGATTTAAGCAAATTTGAGGGTAAAGTTTTGCGAACTTCTTTATCGAAGGAGGATGAAGCAAAACTGCAAGAGACATTAACAAAAAGCGAAGCAGTTTAACAATACCTTGACATGACCTTGAAATACTCGGTCAAAAGCAGTTTCATCACTGCCTGAATACCCTAGTTGTAGCGATCGCGTTTTCTAAAACTCAGTCTGAAACTGAGGAGGTCTTTATGTTTGACAAAATCATCGCTGCTACAGATAGTTCAAAAGCTGGCAAACGTGTTTTTGAAAAAGCACTTAACCTAGCAAAGCTAACCGGAGCTAGTCTCATGGTATTACACGTTTTATGCCCCGATGAAGAGGGTTATCCAGATCCATTAGATCCCTTAGAGGTTTACTATCCAGGCAAAGATAAAGAAGCTACAGAACGTTACCAAAAGAAGTGGGAGAAGTTCTCTCAGCAAGGATTAGAGATGGTGCAATCGTTTGTAGCAGAAGCAACTGCCGCAGGTGTATCCGCTGAGTGCAGCCAGATTTCCGGCGAACCCGGTCAAACTATTTGTGAGATTGCTCATACGTGGAAAGCAGATCTAATTGTAATCGGGCGGCGGCGATGGCTTTCAGGTTTGGAACGGTTAGTTCTGGGTAGTGTCAGCAACTATGTACTCCGTCATGCTTCTTGTTCGGTGCTAACCGTGCAGTAGTTACTCACTTCAAGATAAAAAAATCAATGGAGGAGGTTATGGCAGAACGATCGGGTATTTTTGGGAAACTCCTTGCACTCGTTCAAGGGGAAGTTGCGGCTGACACTCTAGAAGCCTATCGGCGGGCAGGTCAAGCGGTTTACGATCTCCTCCGGCAAGTGGAGGAACGCCGTTTAGCTCTAAAAATTCAATCCTTAAATCCCTGGACGGTAGATCCTGCAACCCAAGCACAATTTCTTTGTGCCTGGAATGCCTTTGTACTTCAAACCCTTGGGGATCGGTTCTTAGAAGCTGACTACGAAGCAAATCCTGCCACAATGGGTTACGTGCCACCCATAACGGCAGAACAGGCATTGGCTTTTTACAGTCAAGTTGGGAGTTGGTTGAATCGAGCGTATCAAGCTGGAATCAATCCAGATTACCATTTGGATGCGAGCCTGCCAGCAAATTTACCAGCTTGGGGTGAAAATGAGTCTTGTCCAAACACTCATCTAGATGGCACGATCGCTGCAACCCGTTTACTGCGAACTCACGCCGAAGGTGCGATCGCAGCATTTGAATCTGAAATTTTACCAGCAGATAAGCAAGCTGTTGTTAACCAAATCCACCAACTTTTGGCAAGTGCAACCAGCGAGGCGGAGTACGCCGAACAACTCTGGACACCCAACCTACCGCAAGAAGTGCATGAGAAAGTCGAGCAACATGCGAAATCTGCCCTAGAGCAGTACTATCACCTGGGACAAATTCTAGCAATGCCGCAGTTGCTCGATCGCAGCCAGACTTTTGAAACGCGAGCAAGTTCTACCTTTTCTGTCAGTCAGAGATCGCGACCGTTACCAGGAGAAGCTGGATTCGATCCCTGGTGTTTGACCGATCCGGCAGTGCGCGACGACTGGCAACGACCTTCCGAAACGAAAGAGGCGATCGAGCTTCTTTGGAAATACGATTCCGAACCAGAAAAAACGCTAGCGATTCAGGCAGACATTGATTCTGCTCTGGCACGGGACGATATTACTTACGCAACCAATCGTTCTGGCGAACGCTTGGGTCACTACTACTGCTGCCCTTGGGCACCGATTTACGTGGTGAAGCATCCCGTCCAGATTGGCGATCGGCAAATTAACACTTCGCAAGAGTTTACATTAGATGTTTCAGCCGAAGCAGTATTTGACGGTGGCGCTTTCAAACGCCAGATTCTAGTTGGCTCTTTTCAATCCTCGCCGGATTTAGATGACTGCGCTCCTCGTCCTAGCAATCGACATAGAGCATCTCGTCGTCGAGGTTGTTAATCAGAGCGGATGCAACTCAAGCTGACAGAATTAGGAGCGCAAGTAAAGTTATGGAAGCAATGCAAATAGAAGCAAAATCGATAGCAGCTCAGCCATCTAATTCACTTCCTTTAGACTATCGGGGGATTGAAACTTCTCCTGCGCTGAATGCAGCCTTCCCGATCGCGATCGGCTTTACCATCGGCTTTGCGATCGTCTCGGCGGTTGCTGCTTCAATTTATGCCCGTATTCCTAAGCAGATGCAGCAGCGATCGTTCAGCTTCAAACTGCGTCACAAGGTTCCGTGTCATCGCTGTCAGTATTTTAGCAGTAATCCCCATCTCAAATGCGCCGTTCATCCAGTAACCGTGCTAACCGAGAAAGCAATTGACTGTGCGGATTACCGTCCAAATAGCGAGACGGAACGGGTTGCATGAAAGTACCACCCCAGTGGTTAAGACGGTCGATGCTAACGCTATCGTTCTGCTAAATTAGCAATTTTTCAGCTACAGGCGCTATGGCAATACCATAACAAAACAATGTTTATTGTTCGAGGAACGATTTTATGAAACCGGATTACCTGATTGTCGGTAGTGGTTTATCGGCACTGGTCTTTGGTGCTTTGATGGCAAACTCCGGCAAGAGCGTGCAAATCCTTGAAGCTCACGAGCATCCAGGGGGCTTTGGGCACACGTTTACAATGGCTAAAAAATATACGTTTAATGCCCAACTCCACTATGTTTGGGACTGCGGTGAAGGGCAAACGGTTAATCGGGTACTCAAAAAACTGGATTTGGATCGGGACGTGACCTTTGAGCGATATGACCCGAACGGCTTCGATCGTATGCGAATGCCTGGGTATGCGTTGGATATTCCCTCAAAGCCGGAGGAACTGATCCAGCGATTATCCGCGCTGTTTCCTGCTCATAGCGATCGCATTCGCCGATTCGTCAACGAAGTTGAGAAAACTGGCGCGGGCTTGAAAATACTCGCCCCGCCGATCGAACCAACCGAACTCCTCAAACATCCAAATGAAGTATTCTGTGCCGTTCAATATTACAACAGCACGCTCCAGGATGTATTTGACAAGTTTCAACTGCCACAAGCCGCTCAAACCCTATTAGCCCTGCAATGGCTTGATTTTTTACTACCGCCAAATCAACTTTCGTTCTATGCCTGGGTCGCATTGTTCAGGGGCTATCAAGCGGGTGCATTTTACCCAACTCAGCATTTTGAGCATGTAATTAACTCGTTCGTCAACGCGATCGAATCGCGTGGGGGACAAGTGTTGCTCAACCATGAAGTCACGAATTTTAGAGTCACAGACAAAACGGTTACGGGAGTTGAGGTGATGGATCTTACCACCCATCAAACCCATGAATTTGCAGGCAATACCGTAATTTGTAACATTGACCCTAAAAAAGCCGCCAAAATGATTGGCGAGGAAAAGTTCTCCAAAAAAGTGCGCCGAAAACTTAACTACGAGTATTCTGCGTCCAATTTCATGGCTTATTGCGTCGTCCAAGACCTGGATCTTCGAGATTATGGGTTTGGTAAGTGGAATTTCTCGCATACAGGACATCAGGATTTGAATGAAGCCTTCGCTCAAATGTACGAGCGCAATGACTTTTCTAATCCTAGTTTTGCCATCACAACCCCCTCCTTACTCACAGACACACGGCGGGATTGTCCGGAGGATTGTCAAATTGTTGAATTCCTCACTGTTGCCAACTACAACTACTTCAAGCAATTACGGGAAAGCGATCGCAAAGCCTACAACCAAAAAAAACAAGAAATTTTAGATTCCGTTCTGGATGTCGTGGAAGAACACTACGTGCCAAATTTTAGAAAGCACATGGTCTTCCACATCACGGGCAGCCCTACGACCAACGAACGCTTTTGCTGGTGTCCCAATGGAAATTCCTACGGCTCCAGTCTCACTCCACGCAATATGGGTCTGGGGCGACTGAATCACGAAACCTCACTCAACCATTTCTACTTCTGCAATGCCTCATCCGGCTATCCAGGCTTTGCTCCGACCATTTGGACAGGAGCACTGCTGTATCAACGATTGTCTGGCGACGCGATTTTAGGCAACAGCTAAACAGACAGTCACACATATTATTTATTTCATCAACTTAGAGGTCAGATATGAGAATTGCGGTCATCGGTAGTGGAGCCAGCGGTATGGCTACAGCCTATTGGCTCGATAAACAAGGGCATCATGTCACCGTGTTTGAGCGGCAACCCATGTTAGGAGGACACATTCGGACGCTGAACAAAAACGTGAAGCCAAACCAATCTGAGTGCAATGAAATTTTGGAAAGTGGAACACTCGAATTTCCCACTGCATTTCATAACTTTGTCGCTCTTATGCAAGAGCTAGGAGTGGAACTATTACCTGTCGATATCGGTTCAGCGTTGTTTCCCAAAAATGGCACTCACTTTTTATCGGAGGTTGCGATCGAGAAGAACTTCACAGGTATTCAACGCCTGATCGAATATCTTCGATTCGATACTGTCTATGTCCGTTCCGCTGGATTATGGCTGAAAACCCGATTTGCTGACATGGAGGATTTCTACGACCAGCCGCTGTCTCGCTATCTGAAGGACAATAGTACTAGCAGCCTCTGGCTCAAGTTGCTGACGATGTATAGCTACTCGATACCATTTGAACTGATTGATGATTTTCCGGCAGAATTGGCAATTCCGATGTTACGCGACTACCTCGCGGTCAACTGGCTCAGGGTGAAAGGCGGTGTATATACTTACATTGAAAAAATTCTGGAACGCTTTAAAGGTGAGGTCTTGCTGAATGTGGAGATTGCCAGTATTTCCAGAAGCCCAGATGCTGTTAAAATCGAGCGATCGAACGGCGAAATGCAGGAGTTTGATAAAGTCGTATTTGCCACGCCACCCGACCAGGTAATGGCGCTGTTAGCTGACCCAATCGATGCTGAAATTAAACGCTTCTCAGCTTGGAAAGCCAATTATGCAACTACTACAGTTCATAGGGATACTTCCATGTATTTCAACCACGGCATCCGGTATCCCTCAGAATTTGACTTCTTCCAGACAAACACCCGCTGGGGCTATAACGGCTGCTTGAATCAGCTTTGCGGTATCTCGTCGCCACAACATCATTTTCTATCGTTCCAACTAGAGGAGTTGATTGCCAGCGATCGCATCATTCACATTCAGGAACACCACACCCCGTTGTATACCACTGAGTCTTTTCGATACCGAGATGAAGTGGTTGCCACCAATGGAGAGAATAACACTTACCATGCAGGAGCCTACCTTGGAGATGGTTTGCATGAAGGAGCTATTACGTCTGCCCTTCGAGTCGCTCAACTCATCGGTTAAGCTCGACTCGAGCGGTTGAGTAAAGAGGAAAGGCGGCAAGCAGAATGCTAGGTTTTGCGATATTTGCTTCAACTACCAATCCTTTTTCCATTCAAGGTCTTTGGTTGTGCCGATCGACTTAATCATCCCAAACTTCAAAGCTACGTTCAGAACATCCTCACCTCAAGAGACATACAAATTAATGACGATCGCCCTTGCAATCTGCAAGTCTACTTTTTTGAATTTGTTGGTATATCGAGCGCGATCGCACTCGGATGAGGAAAAGTTATTAAGTTAAACGCATTCGGATCGTTGTAATACAGATGCTATTCCCATGAGATGAAGGTCGGTAAAATTAAACTATGGACAAAAATCACAATAAATACATTCCAGCTCTCAAATACGATTGGTTGACTCCTGTGTACGATCCATTACTAAAGTGGACTATGGGTGAGTTCGCTTTCAAGCGCCAATTAGTAAGGCAAGCTGGGATTGAAAAAGGCAATCGAGTCCTCGATCTCGGCTGCGGTACGGCAACGCTGACTTTACTACTCAAAAAATCTCATCCTGAAGCAGAAGTTGTTGGGCTTGATGGCGATCCAAAAGTACTTGAAATTGCTAAAACCAAAGCTGTAAAAACTGGTTTGAAAATTGCTTTAGATCGGGGTATGGCTTTTGAACTTCCTTATCCCGATCGCTCGTTTGACCGAGTTCTTTCAAGTCTTGTGTTTCACCATTTGACGCGAGACAACAAAGTTCGCACCTTAAAAGAAGTGTTTAGAGTCCTAAAACCTGGTGGAGAGTTACATGTAGCTGATTGGGGAAAACCTCAAAACACGTTAATGCGTGTAGCATTCCTGCTCGTACAGATGCTTGATGGCTTTAATACCACAGCAGATAGCGTCAATGGATTACTGCCAGAATTATTTAGTCAAGCTGGATTTGAAGATATTCAGCAAACAGATCGACACATGACCCTATTCGGTACTCTAGCTTTGTATAGAGCGCGGAAAACTAAATAACTTTTGGGCTTTGTTTGTATGGCAATAGGTAAGCAATGCCAGGAGAAAGAATATTAATGAGTACTATCTTAAAAGACCCAGTTTGTGGCATGACCGTTCAGCCTAAGACAGAAGTGACTGCCTTTTACCGAGAGCAAAAAATTCACTTCTGCTCCGATTTCTGTCGTAATAAGTTTTTTGAGTACCCAGAGCGATATACCGCAGCATTAACTACCGCTAACTACGAAGAGGCTCAAGAGAATCGACGGATTGCATATTTTTCAATGGAGGTGGCTATTGGTTCCGCCATGCCAACTTATAGTGGTGGCTTAGGTGTACTGGCTGGCGACACTTTGAAATCTTTTGCCGACCTGCGGGTTCCAGGGGTTGGGGTGAGTCTTCTTTATCGAAAAGGTTACTTTAACCAAAAACTGGATGAGTGGGGCAGACAGCAGGAACACCCCGTCCAGTGGAGTCCCGATCGCTTCCTACATCCTTTGTCTGCAACGATTCAAGTAGACATCGAACAAAGAACCGTGCAAGTTCGAGCTTGGCAGTATGACATTGTTGGTTTGAGTGGCTACAGCGTCCCCTTGATTTTGCTAGATACCGATGTTGAAGGAAACACAGATGGCGATCGCACCCTCACAGATTTCCTTTATGGTGGAGACGAGCCATATCGGCTGGCTCAGGAAATTCTGTTGGGAATTGGCGGAGTCAGAATGCTGCAAATTTTAGGATACAGCAGAATTGAAAGATTTCATATGAACGAAGGACACGCCAGTTTATTGGTTTTGGAGTTGCTGAAAAAACGTAACGGCGCGAATACGGAGGCATGGGACTTTAGCAGCATCAGAAACCAGTGTGTCTTTACCACTCATACCCCCGTGCCAGCAGGACACGACCAATTTGACTATGGTTTGGTGCAGTATAGTTTGGGGCAGATGCTACCGTTCGACGTACTGCAAATGCTGGGGGGACGAGATCGCCTCAACATGACTGTACTAGGACTGAACCTCAGCCACTACGTTAACGGTGTAGCCAAGCGGCACGAGGAAGTATCCCAGGAAATGTTTCCAGGTTATCCTATCCATCACATTACAAATGGAGTCCATTCGTGGACGTGGACTTGCGACAGTTTTAGATCTCTTTACGAGCGATATATTCCTGGCTGGAGCAACGATCCATCGATGCTACGACATGCTATCAGCATTCCTCAAAAAGAGATTTGGTCAGCTCACTTGGCGGCTAAAGCGCGTCTGTTTGCTCTGATTCAGGAACGAACTCATCTTTCGCTATCCGTAGACACTCTCACAGTTGGTTTTGCTCGTAGGGCAACGCTTTACAAAAGAGCGGATTTGATTTTTTCGGAGATCGATCGGCTCGTGGAAGTTGCCAAACAAGTTGGTCCAATACAGTTTGTCTTTGCTGGTAAGGCACACCCTAAAGACAATCCTGGCAAAGAGTTAATTCGACGGATATTTGAAGTGTCGCACCAACTACGGGGGCAAATACCTATAGTTTTTTTGGAAGATTACGACATGGAGCTATCTAAGCTAATTGTGTCTGGAGTGGATCTCTGGCTTAACACGCCGCAACGACCTTTAGAAGCTTCTGGGACATCAGGTATGAAGGCAGCACATAACGGCGTTCCTAGTTTCAGCATACTAGATGGTTGGTGGATTGAAGGGCATATTGAAGGAGTTACTGGCTGGGCGATTGGCAGCAAAGAATCAGAGCTTTCCAGATCGGACGACCTAACCCGCCAAGATGCAGAGGATTTGTATCAAAAACTGAAAAAGGCGATCGCGCCAATGTTTTATCAGGAGCGCGAGCGGTGGGTTGATGTCATGCGACACGCGATCGCGCTGAATGCCTCATTTTTTAATACTCACCGCATGGTACAGCAGTACGTTACGAATGCCTATCTACCTTGACTTTATGAATTACCTGCCATCTCCTTTTTGGAGTATTCCTACTGCGGACTTGCTGAAGGAACTTCAGACGACTTCCCAAGGCTTGACCAAAGCGGAAGCTAAACAGCGACTCATGCAATGTGGATTCAATCTTATCAAGCCAAAGCGAAGATCGGATACCTTGACGCTCTTGCTAGCACAGTTTCAAAGTCCGATCGTCCTAATTTTGATATTTGCTGCTGGATTGTCCTTTTTCGTCCACGACCACGTTGACGGTTCGATTATCTTGGGAATTGTTGGTGTCAGCGGTCTGCTAGGATTTTGGCAGGAACGGGGAGCCGCTAATGCTGTCGAGAAGTTGCTGGCAATTGTTCGAGCTGAAGTCAGCGTGCGGCGCGATGGCGATCGTCAAACCATTCCTGTAGAAGAGATTGTTCCTGGAGATCTAACTATCTTGAATGCTGAGGGAACTATCCCTGGCGATTGCCTGATTTTAAAATCTAAAGACCTCTTTGTGGATGAAGCAGCTTTAACAGGAGAAACTTATCCAGTTGCTAAAAATACTGGGATTTTGCCAATAGAAACTCCTCTAGGTCAGCGTACCAATGTCCTTTTCATCGGAACGCATGTAGTCAGCGGTACGGCTGAAGCAGTGGTGGTACGCACGGGTAAATACACGGAATTCGGTCAAGTCTCCGAGCGGTTGCAACTCAGATCGCCAGAAACAGATTTTGAGCAGGGTATTAGGCATTTTGGCTATTTCTTAATGGAAGTCACGCTAATGCTAGTCATTGCTATCTTTGCGATTAACGTCTACCTGGCACGTCCTATTTTGGATGCCTTTCTCTTTTCGCTAGCCTTAGCAGTTGGATTAACCCCACAACTGCTACCAGCAATTATCAGCGTCAACCTAGCTCACGGTGCCAGACGCATGGCTCGTCAGAGCGTAATTGTCAAACGTTTGGCTGCAATTGAAAACTTTGGCAGTATGAACGTACTTTGCTCTGATAAGACTGGCACTCTAACTGAGGGAGTCATGCAAATACACTCCGCGCTAAATGTAGATGGCAATGAAAACCAGGAAGTCCTCTTCTATGGCTACCTCAATGCCTTCTACGAATCTGGCTATGTAAATCCTATCGATGAAGCAATTCGTAGCCATTATCAGTTCGACCTATCGGGGTATCAAAAACTTGATGAGAGTCCCTATGATTTTATTCGCAAGCGATTGAGCGTTCTGGTTGCTACAAATAGTACCCATTTGCTAGTTACCAAAGGGGCGCTGAAAAATGTACTAGCGGTTTGTTCGTCGGTGCGAAGCCCTAATGGGGAGATCGGCGACATAACTCCCCTGTTGGAATCGATCCAGCAACGTTACGAGGAATTTGGCAGGCAGGGCTTTCGCACTCTAGGAGTAGCTTACCGAGATCTTGGTTCTACTACAAATATCACTAAAGCTCTGGAAACCGAAATGACTTTTCTCGGATTCCTGCTTTTTGCCGACCCAGCCAAGATGGGTATTACTGGCACAATTCAACACCTAGAGAATCTTGGAGTTTCGCTGAAGATTATTACGGGCGACAACCAGCGGGTGGCTGCTAACATCGCTCAACAAATAGGAATGACAAACCCTAATATTCTCACAGGCTTAGACTTACATCAAACCAGCGATGCAGCACTGCTCAAACGAGTCAACGAGGTGAATATCTTTGCCGAAGTCGAACCCAACCAAAAAGAACGTATTATTCTGGCACTTAAAAAAGCTGGCAACGTAGTAGGGTACATGGGAGATGGAATTAATGACGCTTTAGCTCTACACGTTGCCGATGTTGGTATTTCTGTCAACAGTGCCGTGGATGTAGCAAAAAAAGCAGCTGACATCGTGCTACTAGAAAAAGACCTTGGAGTGCTAGTGCAAGGGGTGCAAGAGGGGCGGACGACCTTTGCCAACACGCTCAAGTATGTATTTATGGCAACTAGCGCCAATTTTGGCAATATGTTTAGCATGGCGGGTGCTTCGCTGTTTTTACCCTTTCTCCCCCTGTTACCCAAGCAAATTCTACTGACCAATTTGCTGACGGATTTTCCAGAAATGACAATCGCTACTGACAGCGTAGACCGAGACATGGTTAGTAAACCTCGCCGCTGGAATATCCGATTTATCCGTAACTTCATGCTTGTATTTGGACTGATTAGCTCTGTGTTTGACTACCTCACCTTTGCAACGCTATGGTTTATCTTGCGTGCCACGCCCGATCGATTCAGAACTGGTTGGTTTGTGGAGTCAGTTATTTCTGCTGCGGCGATCGTGTTAGTGATTCGCACCCGCAAGCCTTTCTTCAAAAGTCAACCCAGTAGGTATTTATCGATAACCACGCTAGCGATCGTTGCTATTACTTCCATCCTTCCATACATTCCTGTAGCAAGATTCCTTGGTTTTCAGCCCTTACCTGCTTCATTTCTTTTATTACTAGGAGTAATTGTTACAATTTATATCGTAACAGCGGACAAAATTAAGCAGGTTTTTTACCAGTATGTAAAGTTTTGAAAATTTATCCGAGCGAGAACTTATCTTCATAATTTCCTCATAACTCGAATTTAGCCTAAATAAGAAACGCCATAAATATTTACCGCTTGAAGTAAAATTAAAAGCTTTCATTCTATTGCTTTTACATTTTTACTATAAAAAGCTTGTTGCTCAGACAAATTTATTTTTTAAATAGGTAAATTTTCATGCACGAACACAGAACTGAAGCACAAACTAATTCTGATTCTCAAGCTAGTTATAGCAGCCTGTACAAGCTAGTTAACAATATACTTAGCATGATGGTTATGTTTGCAGCTTGTTTGCTGATTTGGCATACGCCTAGTTTGATAAATGCATTTTTAGGACATTTCTCTCACTAGAGTCATTGCTCTATTCCAGCCAAAACATTCGATCCTTGACAGTTGCACAAATTACTTACTTATGAATGCTCTACGCACAACTTTTTTAATGGTGCTGCTCGTTGTTTTATTTGTCCTGGTTGGACGGGTTCTTGGCGGACAATCTGGGATGGCGATCGCTCTCATTCTGGCATTAGCAATGAACTTCTTTAGTTACTGGTTCTCAGATAAACTTATTCTCAAGCTCTACAACGCTCGAGAAATTCAACAAGCCGATGCCCCTCGGTTATGGGAAATAGTTGCCCACCTTGCTAGCCGTGCTAGATTGCCAATGCCAAAAGTCTACATAATTCCATCAGAGCAGCCCAATGCCTTTGCTACAGGTCGCAACCCTAAACATGCAGCAGTTGCAGTCACAACGGGCATCATAGAGATACTCGACTGGAAGGAGTTGGAAGGGGTAATCGGTCACGAACTGGCACATATCAAGCACAATGACATTCTGACTGGAACAATTGCTGCTACGATCGCTGGAGCAATTACCTATCTGGCTCAAATGGCTTACTGGCTACCTATAGGACGCAGCGACAGTCGCAATGGCAATCCGTTTGTAGCACTGCTTTTGCTAATTACCGCTCCTATTGCAGCTGCGCTAATTCAGATGGCAATCTCGCGATCGCGGGAATTTGAAGCCGACGCGGGGGGCGCTAAAATCTCTAGCAATCCACTAGCATTGGCGAATGCTCTCCGCAAACTTGAAGCAGGTGCGCGGGCAATTCCAATGGATAATGCTACTCCCGCCACAGCACACCTGTTTCAGGTTAGTCCCTTTAGCGGGAGACAGGGTATTTCTAATCTTTTCTCTACCCATCCCTTAACTGTAGAGCGTATTCGCCGACTAGAAGCAATGGCAGGAAGGCTGTAGCAGCAATTGCAAGTTCTAGACAGCCACTACTACAGGATAAAAGTAATATCTCCCCTAATAACTCGCAGGATGCAACAGCAACCAAGACAAATAATACTCTGTCGGATTCTATGTTGGAAAACTTATTTAACTTCAAACGATTAATGGGTTATCTGGCAGTTGGGATTGAAGCAAGTGCTGCGGTACTCATTGGACTGGCTACCATTGAAGCAACTATTCGCGCGATCGATTTGTTTTTCTACAATCGCAATTCATCTGAAGATTTCAAGGAGGTAGTACGGCTGCGTTTTGGTACGTGGCTCTCACTATCTCTTGAGTTTGAGCTTGCATCTGATATTGTTCGCACTACTATTTCCCGTACATGGACTGAGTTGGGTAACTTGGGAACAATTATTATTTTAAGAACTATCTTAAACTTTTTTCTTCAAAAGGAAATTGAGAGAGCGGCAAAAAGAAATTATAAATTAGCTAATGCAAAGCAACTGATAAACAAAGAGTAAAACTTTTAAGAGACAAAGCATTTTATCAAGCAAGAAGAGGTACGATGCTATACAGAAATTTAATTTTGTAAATCAGTCTTATGTTAAGCAAAATTATCTCTAAATGGATTGTTCGTGTCATGGCTACACCGGAAGTAAATCTATTCATATTCGCTTTTCTCCTTAATTTCGTTTATGAAGTTTGGCAAGCTCCTTATTATGAATTCTATGGAAGTCCCTCTTTTTTGGACAAAATTAAAGACCTGACCCACTGCACTTTTGGTGATGGTGTCATTATCCTTATTAGTAATTGGATTGTCAGCGGATTAGCTCGTTCTCGTTACTGGGTACTCAAACCAAGCCGTAAATTAATGCTGCTTTTTACTGGTACGGGCTTGGTTATTACCCTCATTACAGAAACCTATCGGGTGAACGTTTCTAAAACTTACGGAGTTCCAGTTTTAGCCGTACCAGGTCTTGGTATGAGTTCGCTGGCTGTAGTTCAATGGATAATTTTACCGCCTTTAGTACTTTATTTTGCACGCCGCCAGATGATGAGTTGGGAAATGGATGGAAGAAAATGAGCCAGAGCGATATTAATTTTTGTACCGTAGTTCTTGACTCTTCAGCTAAGGAGAGAACTTAAGATCTTGACGAGATTTGATAGAGCTACTATCTAATTTCCAAGTTTACTATTCTATTACTGAATGGAGGTTATTTATGGCTATGGCAACACAAGCAACGACTGATGTCCGGTGGGATCTAAAAGGTGAATGGTTCGATGTTTGTAGCTGCAAACTACCGTGTCCCTGCACGTTTGCTCAAGAGCCAACCTATGGTGACTGCTTATTTACACTGGTATGGCAAGTGCATGAAGGGCAATTTAACGGCATCAAGCTCGACGGTCTGAGTGTCGTTGCCATCGGAGAGGTGGAGGGAAATCAGTGGGTAGAAGACCTCACCCCATCAATGAAATTGCTGTTCTACATTGACGAGCAGGCTGACGAACGCCAGCGCAACGCCCTCAAACAAATCTTTACAGGTAAAGCTGGAGGTTGGCCGAGTCAGTTCGGCAAGCTATTCAGCGAAATTCGCGGGATCGAGTACGCACCGATTGAAGTTAAAATTGCAGATGACCTGAGCTACTGGCGAGCTGTGATTCCTGGGAAAGTTATAGCAGATGTTGAGGCACTCTCTGGACCAACAGCAGACCCGAACCGTCGCGTTCAGTTATACAATCCACCTGGTTCTGAGACGGGACCTGGGCAAGTTGCTACTTGGGGTATTGTAAAAGAGAGTCAAGCCATTGGCTTTGATTATTCCCACCCTTTTGAAGGACAGTCGAGTAAGCATATCCCTTTTGATTGGAGAATGCCCGAATAGAGGGATTAACTTGCGCTCGCTTTAGGGATCGCCTTCTTGACAGAAACACGAGTTCCTCATAACTTCCTCAGAATCTCTCTTTACAGTGAAATCAGCCTGTGACAAGCAATGCTGTCACAACACCATTTGAGGCAGCGATCGAACTAGCCTCAGCAGTCTAGTGAGATTTCAAGTATGGACTGGCGTTTGAAAGATCGGCTATTGAAGAATTCCAGACGATGGCTCGTCATATTGGCGATCGCTACAGGAATTACCTCTACTGTTGCTACAGTTTATACCCTCTCGCGCTATCGCCTCTTACCTTCCAGTCCTGCACCAACTGCTTCACCAGCCGCTCCCATTACTAGGACAGTGACAGCTTTGGGACGTTTAGAACCCCAAGGGGAAGCCGTTCACCCTGCTACAACTGGTTCTATAGAAGGAACTCGGATTCTCCAGATCTCGGTCAAGGAAGGGGATAAAGTTCGAGCTGGACAAGTCCTTGCGATTCTCGACACCCGCGATCGCCGTTTGGCTGCTTTAAAGGAGGCTCAGGAACAAGTCAAAGTTGCCCAAGCACGTTTAGCGCAGGTAAAAGCTGGAGCAAAAGCTGGAGAAATTAACGCTCAAAAAGCAACGATTCAGCGGATGGAAGCGGAGTTACAGGGGAATGTAACAGCTCAGGAAGCAACAGTGAAGCGGTTAGAAGCAGAATTGAGCAATGCTGAAACTGAATACAAACGCTACCAACAGTTGTATCGGGATGGTGCAATTTCAGCATCTACTCTCGACAGCAAACGTTTAGCTGCTGAAACTGCCCTGGAAAGGCTGGAGGAAGGAAGAGCAACCCTAAAGCGAGTTCGAGAGACGGTACAAGCACAACTGAACGAAGCTAGAGCTACCCTCACTCGCATCACTGAAATCCGTCCCACTGACGTACAAACAGCCCAGGCAGAGGTAAACCAAGCGAGCGCGGCGGTGGAAAAAGCAAAAGTAGATCTGGAGTTAGCATACGTGCGCTCGCCCCGAGACGGTCGAGTCCTAAAAATTCATACCCGCGCTGGGGAAGTGGTGAGCAACCAAGGAGAAGGGATTCTCAAACTCGGTCAAACCGATCGAATGTACGTGGTAGCAGAGGTATATGAAACCGACATCGGTAAAGTTCGCTTGGGACAACGTGCCACGATTACCAGCGATGCATTCGCGGAGAAACTACAAGGTACGGTAGACCAGATTGGCTGGGAAGTAGGCAAACAAGACGTTCTCAATACAGACCCAGCCGCTGCTACAGATGTCAGAGTTGTAGAAGTCAAAATTCGTCTCGATTCCGTCGCCAGTCGGCGAGTTGCTGCCCTCAATAACCTGCAAGTGACCGTGGAGCTTGAACCATGAGCCACAAACTGTTTTTAGCTTGGCTGCAACTTACCAGGGAAAGAGCTAGGCTTCTGGTTGCAACAGCAGGGATTGCCTTTGCAGTTATCCTCATGTTCATGCAGCTAGGGTTTCAAGCAGCCTTATACGAGAGTGCAACTCGCGTACATGAAAGCCTCAATGCGGATCTAGTGATGATTAATCCTCGCTCCCGCGCGCTGATGAGTATGAACAATTTCTCTCGACGGCGTTTATATCAAGCTCTCGGTTTTGATGGAGTAGAGTCTATCAACTCCGTATATGTAGGTTTGGGAACTTGGAAAAGTCCTGCAAGTCAGCGCGATCGCGCCATCTTGGTTTTAGGAATCGATCCAAGCAAGACAACCCTACACATTCCAGAAATTAATCAATACTTGAACAAATTAAAACTTGATGATGTTGCGATCCTCGACCGAGTTTCTCGCCCCGAATTTAAGCCATTTATTACTGAAGTGGCTCAAGGAAATGCGATCGCGCCTGAGATCAACGGTCGAAAAATTAAGGTAATAGGTTTATTCACCGTCGGCTCTTCTTTCGGTTCCGATGCACTTTTAATTACTAGTGAAGTGAATTTTTTACGTATTTTCAAAAATCGTACAGCAAGTGAAATTAACATTGGTTTACTCAAGGTCGAGTCCGATCGAGATATTGAAAGAATTGTTCGGGCGATACAAACTAGTTTACCAAAAGATATTCAAGTACTAACTCATAATGAATTCGTACAATTTGAAAAAAACTATTGGCAAAAAAATACAGCAATTGGTTTTGTTTTTACACTAGGAACTATAATGGGTTTTATTGTAGGGAGCGTAATCGTCTATCAAGTTTTATATACAAATGTCTCCGATCATTTGGCTGAATATGCAACATTAAAAGCAATGGGCTACAAGGATAGCTACCTGTTAATCATGGTATTTCAAGAAGCATTGATTTTAGCTATTCTAGGCTATATTCCTGGATTTGCTCTAACGCTAGGTCTGTACGATTTGACTAAGAAGGCTACTAGCTTACCGATGGCAATGGATATAGTACGAGCCTCTTTAGTTTTAAGTTTGACAATCTTAATGTGTTTCATTTCTGGCGCTATTGCCGTACGCAAATTGCAAGCAGCAGATCCGGCTGACATTTTCTAAGTAATATGTTATGAATCAAAAACTAGTTGTTGAAATCCAACACCTCAATCACTACTTTGGTGGTGGTGACTTAAAAAAACAAGTTTTATTTGATATTAATTTAGAAATCTCTGCTGGAGAAATTATTATTATGATGGGACCATCAGGGTCGGGCAAGACTACCCTGCTGACTTTGATTGGTGGTTTGAGATCTATTCAAGCAGGTAGTCTCAAAGTATTTGACCGCGAACTCTATGGAGCAAGCTTAGACCAATTAGTACAAATCCGCCGCCAAATTGGTTATATTTTCCAATCCCATAACTTGCTTAAATTCTTAACTGCTTGGCAAAACGTGCAAACATCTCTGGAACTTCACAAAGATATTCCAGATGAAAAACTCCACTCCCAAGCAGAAGCAATGCTCAAGGCAGTAGGTTTGGAACATCGAGTGAATTACTATCCAGAAAATCTTTCTGGAGGACAGAAACAAAAAGTAGCGATCGCCCGCGCTCTCGTCGGTCATCCCAAACTTGTTTTAGCCGACGAACCGACTGCTGCTTTAGATAGCAAATCAGGACGAGATGTAGTAGAGCTGATGCAGCATCTAGCTCAGAAGCAAGGATGTTCTATCCTCGTTGTAACCCACGACAATCGTATTTTAGATATCGCCGATCGCACTATTTACATGGAAGATGGTCGGCTCGCACCAGAGACAAATTTTGTAAAAAATAATACCTAAAGCATCATCGCATAACAGTTTGAGCTGGGTATTGATATTGGCACAGCTAAAAGAGGGGATGAAAACACATCTACAGAATTGGTATTGCCGCTAGAGCGTCCGATCTCGATAACTTACAGAATCGACGGAGTTAGAAATGCCTAACCAATGCGTAATTGCTGTGTATGACAGCGTATCAAAAGCAAAAGAAGCCTTGCATTTATTGGAGCAAAATGGCTTCCCAATCGATCGCCTAACTCTGATTACCCAGAATCGAGAAATTGAAAAGGAATTGCATCGCCCTACGGATAATGTTGAAAACGCAGCTAAGCTCGGCGCTGTTGCTGGTGGTTCGTTGGGTTGGGTAATTGGAGTTCTTGCTGGTGCAGCCGTTGTTTGGATTCCTGGTGTGGGACCGAGGCTGGCAGTCGGGCACCTGGCTAGCACCGCAATGTTAGGTGGTATTGAGGGTGTCGTAGCTGGTGCAACTGGAGGGGGAGCGCTGGTGACCTTAGTGGACTGGGGTATTTCTCGGCAACACATTCGCAAGTACGAAAAAAAGCTCAAGGACGGTAATTACTTGCTGATGGTTGATGGCAGCACCAAAGAGGTAGCTCGTGCCAAAAATATCTTGAGAAACGCCGATTGGAGGAAATAAACCTCCACAAGAAAATACTCTCGTAAGTTTTGCTTGCAAGGATTTCGAGAAATGGTGAAAATTTTCACGCTGATTTCATTTGGGTCTGAGATTGTTATTAATAGGATTCGTTCTCCACCTAAAACTTCAATAAGGAAGTTCGCAAAGATTTTGAATTTGAACTAGACGTATGATAAGGAGTTGAATTATGGCAACGATGGAAAAATGCATTCAAGATTGTTTGGATTGTCTGCGCGAATGTGAAAACTGTGCCAATGCTTGCTTGAGTAGCGATATGGCGCAGATGATGGCTGAATGTATCAGATTATGTGGTGATTGTGCCGATTTGTGCGCTCTGTGCGCGCGTTTCCTGTCACGAAAATCCAGTCTCTGTTCTGAAGCTTGCCTTGCCTGTGCTAAAGCCTGCGAACTCTGCGCGGCTGAGTGCGAGAAGCACAGCGCCCATGCCGAGCATTGTAAAACCTGTGCCGAGGCTTGCCGTCGTTGTGCTCAGAGCTGCCGCGAAGTAGCACATGCAGCTTAAGAGTTAACAATTGTTCTTGTTTAAAACACTTGGATGGGGCAGATGAATAAGTCTGCCCTTTATGCAATCAACGATTAACTCAGTATCTGACATGCTCAAAAATAGGGGATTAATCTCATGCTATTGATCTTTAGTTTGATTGCAATAGCTGTAGTAGCATTCATTTGGCTGCGTCGTTCTGGACATCATGGTGGAAATCGTGGCGGACACCACGGCAGTCATGGTGGCGATCGCGGCGGGCACGGCAGTCATCAAAGCCGCCATAGAGGAGGTGGAGGTTGTCACTAATCCTTTGTGGACTCTGCAATGAATAAAAAACTACTCCTGCTCCTTTTCTGCGTGTTTGTCGTCTCGATCGGCTTTGGCGTGGCATTGCCAGTGTTACCCTTTTATGCTAAACATCTTCATGCAGCAGGAGTACCTCGTGAAACAATGGCGATTCATATCGGACTTTTGACGAGCGTTTATGCCCTAATGCAGTTCATTTTTGCTCCGTTCTGGGGGCAACGATCGGATCGGGTTGGCAGACGACCCCTGATTTTACTAGGGATTGCAGGTTCTGCCATTACCCAAGTGCTATTTGGCTTCGCCACTTCTTTAGGAATGCTATATGTCGTGCGAGCAGTGGGTGGATTTTTATCTTCTGCCGCGCTACCTGCTGCAACTGCTTACGTATCCGATCTCACGACAGAGAGCGATCGCAGTCGCGGGATGGCGTGGCTCGGTACGGCGGTGAGTCTTGGCGTTATCGCTGGTCCAGCATTCGGAGGACTTACCACCCGCGAAGATATACACTTAGCTGTGGGTTTTGTGGATTTCAAGATTGAAAAGTTCGCACCTCCATTCTTTCTATCAGCGGTGCTAATGCTCCTCATACTCGCGATCGCCATGCGATGGCTGCCTGAATCTCTACCTTCGCGAGCGGTAATGACCTCCAGCAATAAATTAGCCTTCAGGTGGAGACAACTGGAAAGCAGACTGTTGTTGCTTCTGGTTTTAACATCTGTTGCACAGTTCGGACTAACGATTTTTGAAGCCACCTTTGCACTCTATGCTCAGGAAAAGCTAGGTTATGGTCCGGTGCAAACAGGAATTGTTTTTATGATTTGTGGGTTGGTGATGGCTGTGTTTCAGATTATTGCGGTTGGCTATTTTTCAAATAAAATGAACGCAGTTGCTCAAATTGCTTCTGGTTTGAGCTTGATGGGAATTGGTATTATACTCTTGTTGCTAGTGCGGAATATGCTTTTGGTTTTCGGAGTGGTTGGCTTATTGGCACTGGGCATGGCATTGGTTACTCCCAACCTCTCAGCCCTAATTTCAAAACGAAGCGGTCAGCACACAGGTAAAGTGTTAGGAATGCAAAATGCTGCTAACAGTCTCGGACAGGTAGGTGGTCCGATGCTAGGAGGCGTACTATTTGCATGGCGGCCAAATGCACCATACCTATTTGCCGGAGCCTTTTTGGTTAGTGTCAGTCTAGGAGTTATCTGGCAAGCAAAAAGTAGGCGGCATTAATCGATCGGTTATTTAAAAATGTCGTTAGATGAAATTTCTCGTTAGAACATAAATGTGAGCAAAGTTTAGCTTGGAGACTAACAATGCCCGTTGAAAAAGATGGAAAACCTAATACCCCTAATCCTCAGCACTTTGGTAGCAGTCTATTGACGCTCCTGTTTTTCCTTTTTCTCTTCCACTTTTTCATTGCCCCTGGAATGCGTTCTCCAACAACTGAGGTTTTGTACAGCCGATTTCGCAAGGATGTGAAAGATGGCAAAGTTGCTCAAGCACTATTGGCAGAAAACCAGATTCAATATACTCTCAAGGCAGATTTACCCAAACAGCAAAAGCCCCAACCAGACAATTCATCCACGCCTCCACCTAATCTGCAATTTCCTCAGCCGAATAGCCCAACCTCGGCTCCTACCAAAATCTACACGACTACACCTATTCCAGACGATCCGAGCTTGCCTCAACTTTTAGCAGAGAATAATGTAGAATTCGGTGCGCTGCCACCCGATCGCAATGCCTGGATCGGTACGCTTTTAGGGTGGGTGATTCCTCCCTTGATCTTTTTTGGTATCTGGGGCTTGCTGATTAATCGTGCTCAGACAGGTGCAGGTGCAGCCCTAACCGTAGGAAAAAGCAAAGCCCGCATTTATTCGGAAGGACATACTGGAGCCACGTTTGCTGACGTAGCTGGAATCGATGAAGCGAAAGCGGAACTTTGGGAAATAGTAGAGTTTTTGAAAAACTCTGCCAAATATACTCGCGTTGGAGCCAAAATCCCCAAGGGAGTGCTTTTGATTGGCGCACCAGGGACGGGCAAAACTCTCCTAGCTAAAGCTGTAGCTGGGGAAGCGGGAGTTCCTTTCTTCAGTATCTCTGGCTCTGAGTTCATCGAGTTATTTGTCGGTGTTGGCGCGGCACGGGTGCGAGATCTATTTGAGCAGGCGAAGAAACAAGCTCCTTGTATTGTTTTTATCGACGAACTAGATGCTCTAGGTAAATCTAGAGCCGGAGCAGGACCGATGATGGGAGGTAATGACGAGCGGGAGCAAACCCTGAATCAACTATTGACAGAGATGGATGGCTTTGAAGCCAACACAGGAGTCATCATTTTAGCGGCGACTAACCGCCCTGAAGTTTTAGATCCAGCATTGCGCCGTCCTGGTCGTTTCGATCGCCAAGTAGTTATCGATCGCCCAGACAAGCTAGGACGGGAAGCTATCCTCAAAGTACACGTAAACCAAGTTAAGCTAGCAGCTGATATAGACCTAGCTGCGATCTCCGCTCGCACACCAGGATTCGCTGGTGCCGATTTAGCCAATTTAGTGAATGAAGCCGCCCTGCTAGCTGCCCGCCAAGATCGAGAAGCCGTAACGATGGCTGATTTTAACGAGGCGATCGAGCGCGTGATTGCTGGTTTGGAGAAAAAATCTCGCGTTCTCAATGAGACGGAAAAGAGAACTGTTGCTTACCATGAAGCAGGTCATGCCATTGTTGGAGCTTTGATGCCTGGAGCTGGCAAAGTCGAGAAAATTTCTATTGTCCCCAGAGGTGTAGGCGCATTGGGCTATACACTGCAACTGCCTGAAGAAGACCGCTTCTTAATGACAGAAAATGAAATTCGCGGTCGCCTGGCTACGCTTTTGGCAGGGCGCTCCTCAGAGGAAATTGTCTTCCGTATAGTTTCAACGGGAGCTAGTGACGATATCCAAAAAGCAACCGATTTTGCCGAACGCATGGTTACTCTTTACGGCATGAGTCATAAGCTAGGACCTGTGGCACTAGAAAAAGTCCAGCAACAATTTTTGGATGGTTTTTCCAATCCTCGTCGTTCAGTTAGCCCTGCTATTGCAGAAGAGATCGATCGAGAGATCAAGGAAATTGTAGATGGGGCGCATCAGATTGCCTTACGCATTTTAGAAACCAATCGTTCTTTATTAGAAGAAATGACTCAACACTTAATACATGCAGAAGTTCTAGAAGGAGAGCAACTTCGTCGTTATTTAGAGCAAGTTCAAGTACCTAATGATTTAGTAGATTGGCTACGCACAGGTCAGTTGCTATCTAAAAAGATCGGCTGAGATTCTCAGTATATTTTTATCTCTAATATACAAGTGGTTTAAAAATAAAAAATACTGCTCTTGATAGAAATTCTAATCGGGAATTTTTCTGCAAAACATTAGTATTATCATTACTAAAATTAGAGTAAAATTGGAGAACAGAACTGAATTTTCTCGGCAGTTAAAAGTTTTTTCCAATCTAGAATAAATTTCACCTCGATTTCATCTTGCCTTCCATATAATAAAGTTTAATCACTTATACCTCATGCTTAGCTTAGTTTCAGGCTTTTAGTTTACGAGCTTAAAAGCCTGAATTTTTATCACGACAAGAATGAAGTCAAGGTCATCATCCAGAAAAACTAGCTTCATCCCCCGATCTATCCTTCGGACTATAGGAAAGATTAGACAGGCATTCGACCCGCAAGCAGAATCAAAGCTAGTTGAAGAGTTTCGTGCTTCTCAGCAACGTACGCTTATCTCTGTTCGTTTTCTGTTAATTTCGATCTTAGTTCCCATGCTAGTAAGCCAACTTTCTAGAAACTTTGTAATTAGCCCATTAGTTAAAGCTTTATGGAACAAAGAGGAAGTAGTATCTTTCTTAAACTCTTCTCAGGAAGAAAGAGCTTTAGCCGAACTAAAAAAGTTCGAGCAAGCAATTTATTTTGAGTCTCGTCTAAATAAAACTCCAAGACTATCTGCTGAAAACTTACGAAAGAAACTCAAAGAAAAAGCTATTAGTTTGACTAAAAAGTATAACAATGAAAGTTTTGATGCAGTCATAAATGTTTTTGGAGATTTGCTTTCAGTCTTTACGTTCGTTACGATCGTTATGGCTGGTAAACAGCAGCTAAACATTATCAAGTCTTTGCTTGATGACATAATTTATGGATTAAGCGACTCTGCCAAAGCTTTTTTAATTATTTTATCTACCGATCTATTTGTAGGGTTTCACTCTCCTTACGGATGGCAGATAATCTTGAAAGGTGCTTTGAAGCGTTTTGGTCTTTCAGAAAATAAAGATTTTATTTTTTTATTCATTGCTACTGTTCCCGTGATTGCAGACACCATTTTTAAGTATTGGATTTTTCGCTACCTCAATCGCTCTTCTCCATCAGCAGTAGCAACCTATCACAATATGAATGAATAGTTAGTTTAAACAGAGATGTGTCAAGGTAGTTGAGTTGTTAGTAAGAAAAAACTTTTGTTTTTTAAATTAGTGTATGTCCTTGTGATTCAGTTGTTGTTTCAAGGTTTTAGGAAAAAATGAAGATCGAGAAGCATACTAAAACTCATTTCTTAAGATCGTGGAAGCAAAAATATTACGACTACACTGGAGAAAGATTAAATTGGTTTTATTTAATCTTACGATTGCAAGGTTCGGTTATTCCAACTATTCTTCCTTGGATATTTTTCTTTAGCGTTTATAGCTTTGCGATTGCATTACTCTATTATGAAAAGATCCACATAACTTTGCCAAAAATAGATGGCATCCCTAATGTCGTGTTAAGTTTTAATCTTGTCTTAAGTTTATTATTAATATTTCGGACTAATACAGCTTACGAGCGCTTTTGGGAAGGACGTAAGCTGTGGGGAAACTTAGTCAATACCGTTCGGAATTTGACTCGGGGGATTTGGATAATAATTAAAGAACGAGAAGCGGCAGATCGAGAGGAAAAAAAGGCAGCGATGCGGTTGGTAGTTGCTTTCGCGATCGCCATGAAGTTGCATTTGCGCCGCGATCCTGTAAATGAAGAGTTACTTTCACTAATGTCCGCCTCGGAATATTCAAAGTTACAAAATACAGACCATCCACCGCTAGAGATTACGTTCTGGCTGGGAGAATATTTACAGCATCAGTACGATTCTCAGACGCTCGATGTTTATCAACTAAATGCTTTGCAGAAATTGCTAGATGAGTTAGTGAATATTTTGGGCGGTTGCGAACGAATTTCAAAAACGCCAATGCCTTTGAGTTATGCAATTTATTTGAGGCAGCTAGTCGTGTTGTACTGTTTAATCTTACCTGTTGAATTAGTAAGTGGCTTGACTTGGTGGACGACTCCGGTCATGGTTTTTATCAGTTTTATTTTATTTGGAATTGAAGAAATTGGCTCTGAGCTGGAAAATCCTTTTGGACACAATCCAAATGACCTACCATTAGGCGTGATTTATCACACAATACTTTACAATACTGAAAATATCATTGCAGTTAATGCAAGTAGCAATCGCTTTTTTAGAACAGATAGTAAATTTAGACCGTAGAGAGAAACTGTAAAGGCTATTTGCTTAAAAAGCATAATTATTCAGCCTCAATACACCTGTTATTTCACACTGCTATTTCACAATATTGCTGTTACAGACACGACACTCCCATGCTTACCACCGTAAAAACCGCTCAAACAGACACTGACCTCGTTCGTATTTACCTACGTGAAATTGGTCGCGTACCGCTGCTAACTCACGAGCAAGAAGTTTTCTATGGCAAACAGGTACAGCGAGCGATCGCTTTGCAGTTAGTGAAAGATTCGCTTACCAAGCAGCTAGGTCGAGAACCGACGCTTGATGAATGGGCAAAAGCTTCAGGAATATTAGATTGTACTCAGCTAACTAAAGCGATCGCCGATGGTGAGAA
>NZ_JACJQX010000023.1:0-115447 GCF_014696895.1 Chroococcidiopsis sp. [FACHB-1243]
CTGGGTTTGAGTGAGTATCAGGTCCGAGACGCAATCAGCATGAAGCGGCACTGGATTTTGGTCTTTACCGCCTACACCTTTATCCTTTGGCATCAGTTAACTGGCGGGTTTCGCAGGCGTTGGGCTACCAAACCTTTGCAAACGTTCACAGAAGCTTTGACGGCATTCCGCACCGCAGTAGAGTTTCGTCTGGTGCGATGGCTGATGACTCATTTCGATGTATTTGCCGCTCATAGAGCTAAATCTGGCTTCATTTGGGCATAGAAAACTTTAAAGTCCCACTAAGTTTCTAAATCTTGCTGCTTTGAACTCCATTGGATAAAGTTCGAGGTGCTTAAATTCTCGCACTAGTAAAGTTAAGCGATCGTAAAGTCTTTGATTTTCTTGATAAAACATAAATCCAACCTTGAGGTTGGTATTTTCTAGTAAGTATTTAACTGCATCTATAGCAGAAATACTATGACCGCCAAAGCCGGAGCCATCATCGTAAAATAGTATTCTTTTCATCTTTTTGATTCAGTAGAATTGTCAGAAAATCAAGACAAACTCAACTCACTTCTGAGTGCTAGCACTCAGAAGATCGATAATCAGTCCATGTCAAATGATGCTCGCCGCTTCAAGGTCTGCATCTTTGGACGCGATGAGCTGCACCCAGATGGCGATCGCTGGAGAACACCAACGCCATAATTACTTAATCTTAGAAAGACTTGAGAAATATTTTATACTGCAAACAGTCCAATTATCATATTCTTTATCTTGGGATAAAAGTATTTCTAGATACAGAATAGAATTGAGTTTTTTGCTGTTGACATCTATTTTTTACGGAAGAAATATTTGTGTAAAATATAACATAGAACTGTCTGGGCGAAAAGAGTGGATCTGTGCTGTTCGCGAAGGTAAGGAGCAAATGCAATGTTGGTAACAGATGACTAGTGCTAGGATATCTGCATAGGAAAACGGGCTGGAGATCGAAACACGATCGGGTTTGAGCCTCTCGCAACGTCTATGCTGCTAACACATGCACCAAAAATACAAGAAATGACAGCAGTTGGATTTTATGCGGATAACAATAAGTGTCAAACAATATAGAACATATATAGCCAACTAAAAGTTAGAAAATTAAGATGTTGCCGAGAGAAGACTTATTAAAAGGTGTAGAAAATCGAGAAACTATCGTTCGTGTTATCGATCTAGCAGAGCAAGCAATCAAAACTTGGGAAGTAGTACTCACTGATTTTTTATCGCCCCCAGAGTTAGCTGAGAGTCAGCAAATTTTTAGTCGTTTGACTGACGTACAATTAGTAGCTTGGGGCGGTTATCCTCAAGCAGAACGGCAACGATTAGCGATCGCTCGTGTGGAAGTCCCTCTCGATTCATCCCAAGTGACAGTAGCAGCAATAGATATTGCCGGGAACTTTCTATTTGACACTGCTACCCATCGCGACTTTTTAGGAGCGATGCTAGGTACGGGGATTGTGCGGGACAAAACTGGCGATATTATTGTGTTAGGAGAACGGGGAGCGCAAGCAATTGTTGTACCAGAATTAGTAGAGTTCTTAGCAATACATTTAAAGCAAGTGCGTTCCGTTCCCGTCAAAATTCAGCAGATCGAGCTGAGCGAATTAAGAATTAAAGAACCGAAAAAAAAGGAATTAACAACAGTAGAAGCCTCTTTACGATTAGATGCGATCGCCTCTGCTGGGTTTGGGATGTCCCGCAGCAAAATGGTAGATTTGATCGAAGGTGGAGACGTGCGCGTTAACTGGAAAGAAATTAGCCAATCCAGCACTCAAGTCAAAACTGGAGATTTAATCGCTATTCGCGGCAAAGGACGCTTGGAAGTAGGAGAAGTTGCTGTCACAAAAAAAGAAAGATATCGCGTCCAATTAACGCGATATATGTAAGAAAATTATCCTTGTTTAAATACTTTCCCAATCAAACTAACTAAAACTTGGCGCGGCAAAAATCGATAAGCGTTAGCACTGACTTTATTTGTCAGCCCCGGAACGATCGAAGAACGGTTTTTTTTCAAAGCTTGAAGTGATTCTTTGACAACTTGCTGAGGAGATGTATAGTTGTTCGATACTGTCTCAGCAAAAGTGGAGGGAAAATCAGCCTCTTGGAAAAATTTCGTTTCAGTGGGACCAGGACAAACAGCTAAAATTCGTACCCCATACTTGCGATTTTCTGCCCACAATGCCTCGCTAAAATTGAGTACAAAAGCTTTACTGGCTGCGTAAACAGAAAAGTAGGGAATCGGTTGGAATGCAGCAGTAGAAGCAAGATTGATAATGCCTCCAGAGCGACGCTGGCGCATTCCTGGTAAAAATTTGTGAGTTAAGTCTACCAACGCTAAAACATTCAACTGTACCATTCTGACTTGGCGATCGCCATCTCGTTCGGCAAAATCGCCATAATCTCCAAAGCCAGCGTTATTGATTAATAGATCGATCTCTAATCCCTTTTCCGTTACCGTATTGTAGATAGCTGTAGCTGCTTCTGGTACAGTTAGGTCGTGGACGAGGACGTAGACTTGAATTTGATTTTGTGCTTGTAACTGAGCTGCCAGCTGTTGCAATTTGTCAGCAGAACGAGCTACTAAAACTAAATCCATTTGTCGAGAAGCTAACTCATGGGCAAAAGTAGCACCAATTCCCGCAGAAGCACCAGTAATCAAAGCTGTTGGCATATTAAAAGTGAGTCGTGAGTTGTAGGGGCGGGTTTAATGTTGAGAATACCGAGTCTAGGACTGGAAATTCTGCGGTGAAACCCGCCCGTACGAGTGAATTGTGAGAGCGATCTATCAGTCAAGTTCTTAAGTAATTCTAACGCTTGACTATCAGTTACCAACTACCAGTGACTAATTCCCAAACATCGCAATATATCTATCTTTGGAAGTATATACTACAGCTTATTTTTGATAAATGCTAAAAAATTGTGTCTTAGGAACAGTTTAATTGCGACCTAAAGTTATATTTTCTTAAAATTAAGGATTTTTTGCTAACACTCACAATTAAGAAACGCTGATGAATCACCATAAGCTTTTAAATTGGCTGAGAAAATATCCTTGGCTTTGTTTAGCGTTACTAGCCATACCTAGCACGGCTTACGCTGCTGACGGTAAGCCGACAGGAATCTTAGGGGCAATTGATGCTATCTTTTCCTATCTAGTAGCAGCGCTGTCTCAAATTCTGTTCTTTAGCATTGGCGGAATGCCGTTTATCGTCCTGTGGTTGATTATTGGTGCGGTATTTTTTACGATCCGCATGAGTTTCATCAACTTCCGTGCTTTCGGTCACGCGATTTCTGTCGTGCAAGGACATTACGATAATCCAGCAGAAGCAGGAGAAGTCACTCATTTTCAAGCGCTATCAGCGGCACTATCGGCAACAGTGGGCTTAGGAAATATTGCTGGGGTAGCGATCGCCATTCAGTTAGGCGGTCCTGGGGCAATGTTTTGGATGACTGTCGCAGGGTTGTTAGGGATGTCCAGTAAGTTCGTTGAGTGTACTTTGGGACAGAAGTATCGCATTGTCAAGCCGGATGGTAGCATTTCCGGCGGGGCGATGTACTACCTATCGCGTGGCTTGGGCGAACTGGGGCTGCGTCCTTTGGGTAAAGTGCTAGCACCACTATTTGCAGTATTTTGCATTGGTGGGTCTTTCGGTGGTGGCAATATGTTCCAGGCAAACCAGTCCTTTGCTGCGGTATCGGGAGTCATACCCTTGTTGCAGGGGCGAAACTGGCTCTACGGTTTAGTCATGGCTGTATTAGTTGCTTTAGTGATTATTGGTGGCATCAAGCGGATTGGTTCGGTGGCGGAGAAACTGGTTCCAGCAATGTGCTTGATCTACATCCTCGCCTCTTTATTCATTATTTTGACGAACATACCTCAGATTCCCAGTGCAGTTGGCACAATTCTCCGAGAAGCCTTTTTCCCACAAGCGCTCGCCGGAGGATTTATTGGGGTATTAGTGCAAGGATTTCGCCGTGCCTCTTTCTCGAATGAAGCAGGAGTCGGTTCGGCAGCGATCGCCCATTCCGCCGCCCGTACCGAAGAACCGATTCGCGAGGGGATTGTGGCATTACTCGAACCTTTCATCGATACTGTCGTGATTTGTAACATGACAGCCCTGGTAGTGGTGATTACAGGTGTTTACACCGACACAAAGGCAGACGGGGCGCAACTCACAAATGCTGCGTTTGCTTCCGCGATTAGCTGGTTTCCAATCGTACTAGCGCTGGCAGTATTCTTATTTGCTTTCTCCACAATGATTTCTTGGAGTTACTACGGCGAACGCAGTTGGGAATACTTGTTTGGCGATCGCACCACTTTAGTTTACAAGGCACTGTTTGTTTTTTTCGTGTTTGTCGGCGCTGTCGTCAACCTCGGTGCAGTCTTAGAATTCAGCGATATGATGATTTTGTCAATGGCTTTCCCTAACATCTTAGGCTGCTTCCTATTGTCAAACAAAGTCGCCGCCGATTTACAAGATTACATGCAGCGCCTCCAAACTGGAAAGATGCCCGTGTTTAAGTGAGCAGTTACTAGGGAGCAGGGAGCGCTTCGGTGCAGGGAGCAGGGAGCAACTACCAATTACCAATTACCAATTACCAATTTAAAATCATGAGTTGGTTACAGAAAGACCGAGTTTTAGTGCCGATCGATTTTTCAGAAGAGTCTTTTGCGGCACTATCTCCAGCGCGAGAATTTGTGAAGGATGCAAGTCATTTGTATGTTCTGCACGTTCTATCTCACCCGCATCCAGCTGAACCTGGAGCGATGTGGAATACTTTAGACGATCGCTCGCGCCAGCAGCACGTAAAAGAGACTTTGAACAAACGATTTCAAGCTTCGGAGTTTGAAGGAGTTCATATTGGCGTTGCTGTTGGCGACCCCAGTTCGGAGATTCTCGACTATGCTAAGGAGATTAATGCCGATTTAATTATGATTCCATCGCATGGCAAAACTGGCTTGAGTCGATTTTTTCTCGGTTCGGTAGCAGAACGAGTGATTCGCTATGCTCATTGTCCTGTGGTGGTGTTGAAAAAAAATTAGGTCAATCAATTGAGGCTAATACTTTGCTAAGAGATTAGCCTCAACTGCTTTATAGCAATTCTCGTTATGATGCGATACATTCGTAGGGGCGCACAGCTGTGCGCCCCTACAGATCTTGTATTTCATCGAATTGAAAAAGGCTATATTTTTCATGCAGCAACGCCTTACTGCAACTGCTCGATTAAGCGATCGCCCACCCGCAAAGCATTGGCAATGACAGTCAAGCCAGGACTAACGCTGGCGTGAGAAGGGAAAAAACTGCTGTCTACGACATAGAGATTTTGCACATCGTGGGTACGACAATTCAGATCCAACACCGATGTTGCCGGATCTTCTCCAAACCGACAAGTGCCGCACTGATGAGCTACAACTTGTACGGGCATATCGCTGCGCGGATGGGTTGTGCGGTTAAATATATTGGGCTGAGACTGCTCGACGCTTTTTAACACATCAACCCAACGATATACCAGGCGATCGTGCGCTTCTACATTATTCGCCGTGTAATCAATTCGCAGTTTGTCTCCCACATAGCGGACGCGATTGTTGGAATCGGGTAAGTCTTCCGTTTTCAGCCACCAACCGATTGAATGGGTTGCCAACTGCCGCAAGCCAAAATTTGGCATCAGCCTAGACAATGCCGATAAAATTGGTGGTGCTTCGGCAAAAATGACATCTTGAAAAATACCACCAGAGTTTTGTACGTGACCCATCGGATACGGAAAATCCTTATCTCCCCAATAAAAATCATTTAGCCCTAACGTGCGGGAAAATGACCCAGAATTAGCGGTAGAGGTTAACTGCACCACAACCGACAGCAGTTGTTTCATCAAATTTCGCCCTACCAGACCAGAGCCATTCGCAATCCCGTTAGGGTGTTTTTCGTTGGCAGACCGCAGTAGCAATGCTGCTGAGTTCACAGCACCACACGCAAGCACTACAATATTGCCTAAAAATAAATAAGACTGTTCCCCAATTTTTGCTTGAACTGCTTTGATCTGAGATCCTGAGGGGTTGGTATGCAGACAAACAACCTGAGCAGAGGTTTTAAGCGTCACGTTTTCGCTGTTGAGGATGGGACTAATTCCGGTGTCTTCAGCATCGGTTCTACCGCGATTGCCCAACCCTAGCGGCAAATGAACGGGATGCAACCCCTGCTGAGCAAGAGTGTCACCAATATGTTGCACCATCGGCTCATGAGCAACTTCCCCAAAAGGATAGGCTGCGCTATGGGGCGGCTCGGTAGGGTCATCTGCGACTTTACCGTGTACTTGATACAACTTCTCGGCTTCGGTGTAGTAAGGCTCAAAGTCCTGATATTTCAGCGTCCATGCCGGAGAAACCCCACCCTGATGCTGCACTTGCTCAAAGTCACGTTCGCGCATTCGCTGCAAAACGCCACTCCAGATTTTTGTATTGCCACCAACGGCGTAATATGTTTGCGGATAAAACGGCTCTCCTGTATTGTCGTACCAGGGTTCAGGCGCGTGAAATTGCTCTTTCTTAAAAACTTCTGTATCGACCAACTCGGAACTTTCACGATGGATCAGTTCTCCGCGATCGAGCAGCAAGATCTTTTTACCAGTTGATGCCAGCTTTCGCGCCAGCGTTCCGCCGCCTGCACCCGTACCAACAATAATTACGTCATAGTATTGGTCGTCAATTATCATAGGACTCTCCTACTGCCAAACATAAATGAGCGTGTACAACACGATCCAAATGACATCGACAAAGTGCCAGAATAAGGACGTTGCTTCCACACCAAAATAACCGTTGTCGTAGTTACCAGGGATAAACGATCGCCCCAACATTAATGTTTGCAGCAGAATTCCGGTGAGAACGTGCAAGCCATGAAATCCAGTTAATAAAAAGAACGTACCACCGAACAAACCCGACTGGTAGCTAAATGGTAAACTGCGCCATTCCACAGCTTGCCCAAAGAGGAAATAACTGCCCATCGCCATAGTAATTAATAGAAATAGGCGAAAGCCCCACAGTTTTTTATCGTGTAAATAACGCTCGGCTACGTAGATGACAAAACTGCTGGATACCAGCACGAGCGTATTAATGAATGGCTCTCTGGTTTCCAAGCCAGTCACACCTGGTGGATACCAGTCTAGGGTAGTGGTTTTGTAGACAATGTAACCCGTAAAGAAGCTCAGGAAAATGACACTTTCCGACAGCAGAAACACGATAAAGCCAAACTTACTATTGCCTGCTGCGTCATGCTCCTGGTGCTGTCGAACGTTAGCTTCAGTATCTTGTGCGATCGCTCTTTCTGCTGTCATGATGTTTGCTGCTGCGTCAGAGATTCAGGAAATTGAGTCAAGCCTGGATTGGGAATGTTCCCTACCAAGGGTTGGTTCCTACCGTAGCCGTAGGGACCCGAAACCACAAGCGGTGTTTCTTCAAAGTTTTCCACGGTTGGTGGTGAAGAGGTAAGCCACTCTAAACCGTATGCCCGCCAGGGATTGTTGCCTACTTTCTCGCCCCGAATCCAAGAACTCACCATGTTGAGAATAAATGGTAGCGTAGACAGCCCCAATAGAAAACCGCCAATACTTGCTATGACATTCCAGTAGGCAAATTCCAGGTCGTAGGATGCAACACGGCGGGGCATTCCCATCAATCCAAGGGGGTGCATCGGTAGGAAGGTTAACGCCGTTCCCAGGTAGGTCAAGGCAAAGTGCAGTTTACCCAGCCCTTCATAATACATGCGTCCGGTCATTTTAGGAAACCAGTGATAGATTCCGGCATAAATGCCCATGACGATCGCGCCATACAGCACGTAATGGAAATGTCCGACCACAAAATAAGTGTTGTTGACGTGAATATCGATTGGCACAGAAGCCAGAAAAATTCCGGTAATTCCCGCAAACAACCAATTACTAATGCCACCGAGCGCAAATAGCATCGGCGTGGTGAAGCGGATCTTGCCACCCCAAATCGTTGCCACCCAGCCAAAGACTTTAATGCCAGAAGGAATGGCAACCAGCATCGATGTCACCATGAAAAGTATCCGCATCCAACTGGGGGTGGCACTGGCAAACATGTGATGCACCCACACCAAACCGCTGACAACCGTAATTAAAATCGATGATGCCGCAATCACCCGATAGCCAAATAGGGGTTTGCGGGCATGAACGGGCAGAATTTCGGAAAACATCCCAAATGCTGGCAGAATCATCACATAGACTGCCGGATGGGAGTAAAACCAGAAAAAGTGTTGATATAGGATCGGATTACCGCCCCGTTCTGGAGCAAAAAAACTAGTGCCGATCGTGAGATCGAGTAACAACATGATTGCCCCTCCAGTCAGGGCGGGCAGTCCATACAGTTGAATTAACTGTGCTGCCAGCACCGACCAGACAAAGGCAGGGGTTCTAAACCAGGTCATTCCTGGCGCACGCATTTTGAAGATGGTAGTGACGAAATTCACCCCACCCATGATGGAAGATACCCCCGAAATTGCTACTGCCAAAATCCATAACACCTGTCCGTTTAGCAGATTGCCAGTCGGGTTTTGCAAACTTACGGGCGGATATGCCCACCATCCCGACTGCGATGGACCTCCTGGTACTAGAAAACTGGCTAGCATCAGAATGCCTACTACAGGAACCATCCAAAACGAAACCGCATTAAGCCGAGGAAATGCCATATCTCGCGCTCCAATCATCAGCGGCACAAGATAATTTCCCAATCCCACTAAAACGGGGAATGTCCACATAAACAGCATGATCGAGCCATGCATTGTGAACAGCGCGTTATAAACAGTGCGATCGACCAGATCGGCATCGGGGGTAATCAGTTCGCCCCGCATAATCATCGACAACGTGCCACCGACCAGGAAAAAGAAGAACGACGTGACGATGTATTGAATGCCGATGACTTTGTGATCGGTGCTGAAGGTGAAGAATCGCTTCCAGTTATCGGGCGCACCTGGGTATGGCTGTCCGCGAACGACTTCTGGAGCCTCGATCGAGATGTTTGTCATAAGTTCCCAAGCAAGTTAAAAGTCAAAAGTTAAAATTGCAAAACTCACGATCGCGAATTATGAATTACAAATTACGAATTATTTGGTCACATCAGGCAGGCGGACTATTAGGTTCGTGCTTAGGGGCATAATTCACCACAGGTGGCGATGCAGGTGGGATAGTGTCCCAACCGCGAACGGCTACCTTGTCTTTCGTTGTCCCAGAGCGATCGTTTGCTTGGCTGTACTCGAAAGCAGCCCGATTAAAAGCAGGAGTGGGCGACCCAGCAGCAGCATCGGCGAGCCATTGTTGATATTCGTTGAATGGCTGAACGACGACATCTGCTTGATTTGCGGCAAAGTAAGTCCCGCTAAACATCGAATCGCGCAGGCGATAGGTTCCAGTTTTCACAGGAGTCAGTTCAAAATCGATTTCGTGGTTAGGAACGACATCTTGCTTCAGGCGAAATGCTGGAATATAAAAGCCATGTAACACATCCTGCGATCGCAAGGTAAATCGCACGCGGCGATCGACGGGTAAATGTAACTCAGTGCTGGTGATATCCTGTTTTGGATAATGGAAAATCCATGCCCATTGCTTAGCGGTCACGTTAATCTGCTCGATGGGAGCGGTTTCTACTGCATTCTGAATTTCCTGCTGAGGCTTGCTGTCAAAGGGTTCGGCGTAAGCAGGCTGCATCATCTGAGGCAGATGCAAGTGTACCAGTTCCATCGGACCCCGCACCGCCATTTTTTCGTAAGTCCGATAGCTCACAAAGGAAAGCGTTAACACCAAAACTAATGGTACTGCCGTCCAGACAATTTCCAGCCAGGTATTGCCTTCAATCGGGGGACCATCGCTCATGTCGTACTTACTAGCTCGATGAAAGACCAACGAGTAGAGGAAAGGTCCAATTACACCTAAGTAAATAAATGTGCCTAACCCAGTGAAGAGACTGAATAGATCGTCCAGCAACTTTGCTTCTGCTGCTGCTTCTGGCGGAAACCAAGAATAGGATTGCTTCGCCATCCATAAGCTTGTCATAGCGACCAAGATGGCATAGACCGTCATTATTAGAATTGCACGGAGTTTCATCATGACAGCGATCGCCAAATAAATAAGGAACTAACCGATCCGAACTATAGTTGATTGGGATTTTCGCCTAAGCGCAGCATTTGATCCGCCGTAATGTGAACGCCAAATTCAGCACCCAGATGTGCGCCCAGCGTTCCCTGCACAAACATCAGAGCAAAAACAAATAAACCAGCAGCAAGATAACTCAACTGTACCTGTCTTGCCATGTCTTTGCGCCACTGATAGCGTTGAAAGCCGCGCCAAACGGTCATTCCCACAATTAAGCTCAAAATTATCACCCCCCCTACACCGTGTAGAATCATCGTTTCCAGAGCATGAAGCCCCCAGGCGCTGGTGACATCCGCCAGTGGTACAGCCAAAGCAACTTCAAACACACCAGCCATCACCGTAAAAAAGGTGACGATCGCCGATGCCAACAGGTTATACCAACCGACATCAAACAGCGTCGAGCGGGTAACGGGAATTGCTAGAAACTTAAAAACTGCTTTCTCGACGGGAAACAGCACCCCTACAATGTCAAAGGCGATCGCTACAATAAATAACCCTAGCGTTAGATGCACCAGGTTGGGATGGATGGGAATTGGGTAGGGCAACCCATTTACTCCCAAACTACCCCACTGTTCCAGCAAGTCTGGATTCATAATATACCTCCTCTGATTGCCTCTACGACAGGAATCGTATGCAAGCCATAGACCCACACGAGTAAGCTGCCCAGGTATGTCTGAAGACAAACTAGCCCAACTAGCAGCACGCTCGCTGCGAGATAAGGAAGGGGTAGCTGTGGTCTTTCCTGCAACCGGATCACGTAGCGCCATGCGGTGACGACTGCTAGAATTCCTGAGAGCGACCAGCCCAAAATTGTATGAGCATTCAGCGTTGAAACAGATGCAGCGTAAGGTTCTGCCAGACCTGCCTCAATCTGTCCAAAAATAATTGCAATGAAGATCGAAACTGTTGCGAAGGTCAGATTCCACCAACTGACTTCATACAATTTGGAATTTTTGGTAAAGTACCCCAGGAGATCGCAAAATACTGCAAACAGCACCATAGCGATCGCGAAATGCACCACGATTGGGTGAATGGTATCGGGATAAGGAAGGTTATGCTCGTTGAGAGGCGGAAGATACTTAAACACAGATTTTCAGAGTAATACAGTGACAGCGAGCAGTTATAGTTAAATGAAAGAATTGTATTGCTAGAAATTATCGAAGGCAGAATAACTACTGGTGTAGAAGCAGAGTAGGCAGTAACGCCAAAAATTTGAGCAATAATTTTGACTTACTTCTAAAGTATCCCCTTTTGCAACTCCAGACACTTATCCCTTTCTAATTTAATTGTTTAGGTTTCTGTACGACAGTGAATATCTCAAATCCCAACGCCGGCCCAGCAGTATAATTTCGCACTTGAGATTGTTGCCACTTGAACGAGTGAATAGCCTTCCTATCAGAATGCCTCGATTCGTAGTCTCTTGTCTTCACACAAGTGGAATAGCCAATGACAAAACTCATGAGCTTACTGCTTAAGTAAGATTAATTTACTACTATAGGACTCATATTTGATTTTTGAAATCTACGTAGGGTGCGTTAGCATGATGGCGTAACGCACCACTTATTCGTATAGGAGTGCGTTACGCGGTGCGATAACACACCCTACTGTACTTAAATTTTTTCACGAATCAAATAGGACTGCTATATCAACAGGAGAAATTTTAGGATTGTTATTACCTATAGATAGTCGGATAAATAATTGAGCAGCAAGAAAGTTCAAGTTGGAAGAATTGCCAGCAATAGATTCTGTATTCAAATATTCCCGATTTAATGTATCTTTTATATCTTCGTTCTAGACGTGAAGTTAAGTATGGTCGCATCAAAGTAGAGACTATTTTGAAGTCAGCTGGCTAGAGTTCAACAACAAAGAGTCATCCCGATCGCCTAACACCCCGTAGTCGTTAATAGAGAAATGTATCGCTAAAATCAGCCGATCTCCCTTCGTTGGTGGCAATCCTTTGTGAACGCAAAATGGATCTTCCACAAAGCCAAACCCCGCCGAACCACAAATTGTCACAATCCTAGAAGTACCGTAGTAATCAATCACATCTTGCTCGGAACGCAACCGCCATAAGCTGAGAAGATAGGCAAGTTTTTTCTGACGATGACTGCCACGAATACATACATGCGGTCCATTAGCTAAGTTAGTGTCACTTAAGTAGAAGTAAAATCTAAGACAACGGTAATCCTCAAGGTCGTGATGAAAGACTTGCCCAATCGCAGCAGTAGATTCATAAATTGCTGCTGTTGGGGGAAAACTCCACCACAGCCAACTACCAGCATGAACCGATTCTACTTTTAAATATTTCGCAGCAATATTTAATAGCTTTGGGTCGCGAGCCAGTTTCTCAATTGCTGGACATAGCAAGCTGGCATTGTAATATTTCCCTAATCGAAAAGATTGACCGTATGAACTCTGCGCCGCTAGCCTTTCTTGATAAGCAAAACTCAAGCCTAAATTCCCGTCTCCGTAGCAATTATTACGCTCTGCAAACTCACGGATTTCTCTCACCCAACTATCTGGTAGATGAATCCCCAAGTACAATCCATCAGTGATTAAAGATTCAACTACTTCATCAGTATTGAGGTGACTAAACACCGAATCCTTTTCCTCGTAGACTTTAGCGGTTCGTTGGCGCTGATAGTAATTTAGCATCATGATTTGGATCGAGCTAAAGCGACCAAATACATACATAAATAACCATTGAGGAGTTCTAGATAAATATTTTTTGAGTACGCCAATATAGTAGTAGCTACAGCTTTTTAGTCGAGTTATTAGCAGCAGATTTTGCTCGCGCATCAGCATTTTGCTCACACCTAAAATTAGTATTTGGCAGAAAGTCAAAATCAGGCAATCGGACGAAAAATATCACAAGTGTCAGCTAACATTAGTCTCCCCCTTTACAATTCACATATTTAAGTAAGGTATTGACAAACGATGATGATGGAAAAATCTAGTTGAGTATAGCAGCAATTTACTGCTCCGAGGCGGCTAGTCCAGAAAGAACTCAAACCATAATAGCTAAACTTGTACTCCTATCACTACTAATAGAGATATAGGTGAGCGAGTATGACTTCCTACATCTTTACTTTCGGCTTATTCTCGACTCATAATAAAAACTTGTCAATTCAGAAGTAATCTCACGCTTTGTCAATCCCAAAAAGTTCAGGAAAGTGTAGGAGTTAACTGTCGTTCCGATCCCATTTCTTTAAAACTACGCCAGACGCGAATTGATTCATCAGGTTGCTTGCTGGCAAAGATTTTGGGAACGATCTCATGTGCTAAATAGTCCCAAGCGTCGCGATCGCGAAAAAAACCAGTGATGTCGATCGAAACTGGATCTAAAAGCGCCATCCACTCAGAGTCATGGCTTTGCAAATACTTTAAGTAGTCCTGATAGCTACCAATGTTGATGCTCTGCATTCGCACTCGTAATCGCCGCACCAAGCTATAGCGTTTATAGCCAGTCAAGTCACAGCCGCGATTGTGCTTGAGGTAGTCTAATAAGGCTTCAAATTCTGGCTCGGCTGGGAGCAGATTCATCGAATGGTTTGAGGTTTGCCTGCTAACTTCAGCTGATAACGAAAAATTCATAATTATTTAAAAATTGGCAACCCAACGGTAAAGGTTGCGCCTTGCCCAACTCCTAAACTGGCGGCGTGGAGCGTACCATTGTGGAGTTCGACTAGGTGACGGGCGATCGCCAGTCCTAATCCCAATCCTTTAGCTGAATTTTCCCCTTCGGCTTGACGGAAGCGATCGAACACATGGGAAAGAAAATCAGGGCTGATGCCGATACCAGTATCGGTGATGACGATCTGGGCAAGTTGAGTCATCGGTAATTGGTAATTGGTAATTGGTGGTTGATAGTTGGTAGTTGTTCTCCCTTGTCCCCTTTGTCCCCTTGTCCCTCTTCAACTCTTTGAAGCGAAATCTCTACCGTTCCTCCTTGGGGGGTAAATTTAATCGCATTAGTCAAAAGATTGCAAACGACCTGTTGAAGCCTTTCGCGATCGCCCAAAATGTTAATCTCAGAGGCTTCTTGAACCGACGATCGCTTCCATTCCAGGTGAATATCTTTGGCGATCGCCGCAGTCTTGACTGCGGCGATCGCCACTTCTATGACTGATGTTAACTCAACTGGCTCAAGACTCAAGCGCAGTTTACCTGCCTCAATGCGGGAAATATCCAGCAAGTCCTGAATTAGCTTGGCTTGCAGCGTAGCATTACGCTCGATCGTCTCTAGCGACTTCATCAACATCGATTGACTAGGTGGTGAGCTGCGGAGTAACCGCGTCCAACCAAGAATAGCAACCAAGGGTGTATTCAGTTCGTGGGAAACGGTTGACAGCAACTCGTCTTTCCGGCGATCGATCGTTCTTTCCTGACTCAGTGCGACAGAGCGCAGTTGTGCCATCTGGAGATGAGCGTTGACACGAGACACCAGCTCAGCAGCAGAGAAGGGCTTGATCAAGTAGTCATCCGCCCCTGCTTCTAGCCCTGACACTACCGATTCTTCTCCAGCACGGGCAGAAAGCAGGATGATGGGAATCTCTCTAGTTTGTGGGTCGGCACGTAATGCTTGGAGCAACCCAAAGCCGTCTAGGTGGGACATCATCACATTCCAGCGAAAGACTTCTTCCCCACTGGGCAGCACTTCGAGTAAACTAACTCCTACGGTTCCTGCACAGCATAAGTCTAGCGAAATGTCAACTAGATTGTGGAGCATCGCTTCCGGCTGATTCACTAGCTGCCGTACTAATGTATGCAACGCCTGATTTTCTAAGAGCAAGTTTGGGGGACGAGGCGATCGCTGCGATAACTCCTGGGTAATCACAACGTCATCTAGCGTCACTGTCTCCGGTCGTCGAGGTCGCTGCATCGTCCTTACTGCTCTCCCTCTGAGGCATTATCGTTCAATTCGGCAGCAGCTAACGGCAGCAGTATGGTAAAAGTTGCGCTGCACTCTTCTCCATTGCTAGCTAGCTTTAATTGTACAGTAGTGCAATTCGACCAGGTAACGGGAGATCGCGCTGGCTAGGTAGGTGAACGTCTAGACAACTGAGTTACCATTTCAATTATCTGGGTGGGTTGAGCCAATTTGTGCAGATGCGACTCAAATCCGGCTGCTATTGCTTTCTCTCGAGCCTCTGCTAAATAAGCAGTGAGCGCGGCTGCCGGAATATGCCATCCTTGCTGTGCCTCCAATTCTCGCACCTGGCGAATCAAGCTATACCCATCCCGATCCGGCATCCGAATGTCGCAAATCAAAACATCAGGATGGAATCGTTCCAGTGCTTCCAATGCTGCTGCTGCGCTTTCTACTGCCGTCACGCGAATTCCCTGCGACTCCAAAACAGCGGTAATAAATTCGCGGACATCGGCTTCGTCATCCACTACAAGAACCTGTAAGCCATCAAGGGCTTGTGGTAGTGAAGGCATAGGAGTAGTTACTTGGGCTGGCATATCCTCAGAGTTAAGTGCAAAGGCGGGTTGAGTCACAACCTGCTTGTACTCACTAATGTCATGCACGCCGATTCGCAATGCCTCGACGAAACCAGAGTTATCGCGGACAACAGCAACTTTCAACCCAGCCGCAAACGGCTTACCATGTCTTGGACATAAATTCATTTCCCAATTTTGTACGCCACTAACTAAAGGTAGCTGGTTCAGACGAGTGCGAAAGGTTTGACGATCGCTCTGTGTAATATAAATAGCGAGTGGTTTACCAGGTAGGTAGCTTTGTGGAACATTTAGTAGTGTAGCGATCGCCCGATTTGCTTCTAGGATTAATCCATTGGCATCGGTGACTAGGTAAGCGTCTGGAGATGATTGAAACAAATCATAATAATGCTGATGCTCTTGCATCGCTTGTTGATTTTGCCGACACAACTCCTCCTCAACAAGGGCTGATGCTTCCAAACTTGTCTCCATCTCCTCATAGATCAGTTGGAGATTGCCTAGAGCAGCAGTAATCTCCTCGATAACTTGAGCCACCTGTTTTTGTGGCAAAGGAGATAAGTGCGTTATGTAACTATGCAGAACTGCCATCTGCTGATGAATCAGTTGAATATATCCTCTAAAGTTCTCGTCGCTCATGAATTAGATCTTGGCTCCCCCCTGCCTACCTGACTTCCATGCCTCATACAGTTTCCCAAAATTCTTACTCCGATCGTAGCAGTACAAAAGAACTTCAGCAGTTAAAAATTGCGACTTCTAATCTAGGAGTATGTTAAACCCAAGTCGCTCTGGTGGGGGGGCGGCTTAGTTTAACCCTTTCCTCTGCCTTGCTCTCATCTCTTACAATTGTTTCTAAAAAAGGCAGATGATGTCAGGGTCGAATCTTGCATTGTCTAGGAGTCACCCTACAAGGACAGCCACGTCATCCACTCTATGTTATGGGGGATACAATTTTATTACCTTATCAAGGATCGCAGGGAGTCGGGAAGAAGAGAGCGCAAGGTTGCGCAAGGTCGCGCTCGGGAGAAAAATAACTGGTCACTGGTCACTGGTCACTGGTCACTGATTCAGCCTCCAGCAGCAAATGTAACCAGAATTATTACTGAAAGCAAAATCCCAGGAGTCAAAAGCATTACTAGTGTTAATAGATCGTGGGCGTTCATGATTTTGCTGTTTGATAGCCTTACTTTACTACTCTAATCATTGTGGGGGAAAATTGAATTCTCGCCATTGTAAGAGCTATTGATTTAAGATTTCATGTCAGTTGTCACTTACTACCGAATTCCGAATTCTTCTAGTCCCTTTAATGACTGTTGTGCTTCTGCCTCAGTGAGTCCCCGGCTTTGAATCAAAACGCCAAACCCGCCTAAACCCATAGGATCGAGCAGTTGATGTAGGGCATCACGCCGCCATAGGACTTGTTGGAGCGATTGGCTTGTGGCTTGAGATAGTGCCGCAATGCGATCGCCCAATCCTAACGCCATCAAAAATAAGCCTTGTTGGGTGAACCCGACTGTTGGCAATCCGCAGCGATCGCCCCATCGTTGTAGAGCTGTAAAATCAACGTGAGCTGTGATATCTTGTTGTCCGATATTAATATACGGATCGTTGTGGTGATGGTGTTGATAGTAACATTGTAAAGTCCCTTGCGATCGCCCTGGATTGTAGTATCGACTTGCAGGATAACCATAATCAATTGTCAATACATATCCGCGCTGCAACTTCTGAGCTACTGATTCCAACCAGTCTAAAGCAGCCAAATTTACCTCGCTGCGATATCCATCTGGATAATTAGAAGAAGTTATATCGATGCCAACCAAGTCGAAATATTCTTGCAATCTGGGTGTAGAAAGTTTCTCTGTAATTTCTGTAAAAGGAGAGTGGCTAGTGGCTAGTGGCTGGTGGCTGGAATTGCTGCTTCCTTGTCCCCCTTGTCTCCCTTGTCCAACGTACACCTCTTGCAGCACATCTCGTTCGATCGCAATTTGATGTACGGGTAGTGCGTCTATGAGTTCGTTGGAAAAGAAACAGCCAGCGATCGAATTATCTGGGATTTCTTCTAGACTGCACCAGCGGATAGATCCCCCCGCCGACGGCGACCCCCTTAAAAAAGGGGTTGTAGAGAGAACATTGCCCCCCTTGAAAAGGGGGGTTGGGGGGATCGTTTTGCCCTCCTGCTCAAGGAGTATTTTGGAGATCTGCTGCTGCTGAAGTTGCTTCATTGCGGGCGATCGTTCGACAATGATGTAGTCCAGTGCAGCGAAAAACTCTGGATAATTCAGATGGACGTATTGGATCAGATCTAAAGCCAGAAAACCTTGTCCTGCTCCCATTTCTACTAAAGTAAAGGGCTGAGGTTTTCCTAAAATTTCCCACATTTGGACGAACTGCTCTGCGAGCAACTCGCCAAAATCAGCACCCAGATGAGTAGACGTAAAAAAATCACCCTGCTTGCCCATTTGGACGGCTTTAGTCGTGTAATAGCCGCAAGTCGGGTGATATAGCGCTAATTCCATATACTCAGCAAAAGTGATTCGCTGCTGAGAACTTGAGGCGATCGCACGTAAAATCTCCCTAATCAACTCTAAATTCGAGTCATCTGTCATTTGTCATTTGTATTGATTATTTTTGACTGACGACTTTTGTACGGGCGGGTTCACTAGTTTGCTCTAACTTTGACAAATATTTTAGGTAAACCCGCCCCTACGACTTACGATTTACCGATCGACCGATCCCATGATGATGTCAATACTACCTAGGATCGTGACGATATCAGCAACTTTCACGCCTCGGAGGATGTGAGGCAGAATTTGCACGTTGTTGAAATCAGCTGCACGGATTTTCCACCGCCAAGGGAAGACATTATCATCGCCGATAATATAAATGCCTAATTCCCCTTTGCCACTTTCGACACGGACGTAGTGTTCGCCTTTGGGAATCTTGAATGTGGGGGCAACTTTCTTACTAATGTATTGGTAATCAAAACCACTCCATTCAGATTTTGGACCAGCTTGCATCCGCTTGGCTTCTAGGTTTTCGTAGGGTCCACCTGGTAGTCCGGCAATGGCTTGGCGGAGAATTTTTACCGATTCGCGCATTTCCCGAATTCGCACTAAGTAACGCGCAAAGCAATCCCCGACGGTTTCCCAGTGAACGTCCCAGTCGAAGTCGTCGTAGCATTCGTAGTGGTCAACTTTCCGCAAGTCCCACTTTACGCCACTTGCCCGCAGCATAGGACCGGAAAGCCCCCAGTTAATGGCTTCTTCTCTTGTAATCGTGCCTACACCCTCGACACGACGACGGAAAATCGGGTTGTTGGTGATCAGGCGCTCGTATTCGTCTACTTTGGGCATGAAGTAGTCGCAAAAATCGAGGCACTTATCGATCCAGCCGTAAGGTAGATCGACGGCGACACCACCAATGCGGAAATAGTTGTTATTCACCATCCGGTAGCCTGTAGCTGCTTCCCAGAGGTCGTAGATCATCTCGCGTTCGCGGAAGATGTAAAAGAAAGGAGTTTGAGCGCCGACATCAGCCATAAACGGACCCAACCAGAGTAAGTGGTTGGCAATCCGGTTCAGTTCCAGCATGATGACGCGGATGTAGCTGGCGCGTTTGGGAACGGGAATATCGGCTAATTTTTCGGGGGCGTTGACAGTAACAGCCTCATTGAACATCCCCGCCGCATAATCCCACCGACTCACGTAAGGAACGTACATGATGTTGGTGCGGTTTTCGGCAATTTTTTCCATTCCTCGATGCAGGTAGCCGATGACGGGTTCGCAATCGACCACATCTTCGCCATCCAGAGTCACGATCAACCGCATCACGCCATGCATGGAGGGGTGATGCGGTCCCATGTTGAGTACCATGGGTTCTGTTCTGGTTTCTATCCTTGCCATATGTTTAGCGATCGCTCCTTGACCAATCAGTTATCAGTTATCAGTTATCAGTTATCTGTGACCGCTAACTACTAACCACTAACCAGTTTTATTGCGTTTCTTTAATAATTATAAGAATTGACGGCTCCGAAAAAGTTTTATAAACCACTGATATTCATAAACTTTGGCAACTGCTGGTATAGATGGTTTAGCTGCCGATCACCACTTGCTGCTCGTCGGTCTGTCGCAGGCAAATTCGTAAATGACTTGCCGCTCCTTGGCGATCGCGCACGACGGTTGCCGTCAAGAGTGCGTCATAGGGTTCCCATTTGTGGGGTTGGATGCGGACTTGCCAGTTTTGCAGTCGGTCAATTTGATAGCATAGTCGATTGAGTTGAGAACGAAAGGATGAGCGATCGCCTCGTTCGACAAACAAGACAAGTGGTTTGCCAACTAAATATTCTGGTGCTGCATTCAGTAGATTAACAGCAGCACGGTTAGCTTCGAGAATAACTCCCGCAGCATTGGTGACAAAATAGCCATCTGGAGCCAATTCAAATAAATCTTGGTAGCGTTGGCGCTCCTGCTCGACCAAAAATCTAGCTGCTGCCAATTCTTCATTTTGCTGCCGCAACTCCTCAATAGCAACATAAATCTCTTCTAGAGAACAACTGAGTTCTCTAAAAGATTCTGCCAGTAACTCGGCTGGCGACCAAGCTGGCTCTTTTGCACGAATATACAAATTTTCTAAGCGACGGCACATTGCTTCTAACTGAATCGTTAGCTCGCTCGTGTTCTCAGCAAACTTATTTGAATTGATTGGCATAGTCTGCGAAAATAGCAATTTTTCTACAACACTTTAACTCGCAAGTATGACATTCGCTATAGAAAACAAAAAAACAACTTCTGACCTCCTATCTCAATACTTTTCGGTTAAGGCAAGATCCCCCCTAACCCTGCCTTATAAAGGGAGAACGAGAGAAAGTTGCACATTAAACAAAAATCTCCAGAAATCCACCCTTTCCATCCAGCAAAACCATGAAAATCCAAGTCATCAACCCCAATACCACAGCTAGCATGACCCAAAAAATCGGGTTAGCAGCAAAAGCCGTTGCAAGTCCTGACACTGAGATTATTGCTTGCAATCCAACTATGGGACCAGTTTCGATCGAAGGACATTACGATGAAGCACTTAGCGTAGTTGGCTTACTTGAAGAAATTCACCAAGGAGAAGCGACGGGGGTAGATGGTTATGTCATCGCTTGTTTTGGCGATCCTGGCTTGCTGGCTGCCCGAGAACTGGCGCGGGGTCCCGTTCTCGGTATTGCGGAAGCGGCGATGCACGCTGCGAGTTTTGTGGCTACTGGATTTTCCATCGTTACCACCCTCAAACGCACGCAAGTCATTGCTCGGCAATTAGTAGAAAACTACGGTATGAGTCGCTTTTGTCGTAATATTCGCGCGATCGATCTCCCCGTGTTGGAACTGGAGATTGCAGGATCTCCAGCTCGCAAGGCAATTATTCAAGAGTGTAAATCTGCCCCAGCTGAAGATGACTGTGGGGCGATCGTTTTAGGATGTGGTGGTATGGCTGATTTATCTGCTGAAATTAGCGGCGAGATTGGTATTCCCGTCATTGATGGTGTTACTGCTGCTGTCAAATTTGTAGAAGCTTTGGTAAGTTTGGGTTTAAGTACTAGCAAAGTTGGCGATTTAGCATATCCCATTCCTAAACCCTATACTGGTATGCTTGCCCCTTTTGCTCCCAAAAAGTAACAGCGATCGCCTTTAACTTTCGATCGAACTGGTTTTGTAAGCAGCCCACCCACCAAGATGCGAAATATCAGTCCAATTGTATTTTTCAATTAATTCTTTCGGATAAAGAAATGCTGTCAAGACTTCTCCATCCTCTAGAACAATATCGCTTGCATACATATTTGGTGGCTCGTTTGCCGACAAATATTCAAACTGCTCTTTCGTCATTTCATAGACTTCCCCAGGAATAGAAATTCCACCTTCTGCTACTTCATAAATCGCCGGATGCCAACCGTCATCAGCAGCGTGAAGGCGATAGCGGGGTTGAGTTGCTGCTGTTTTGACAAATTTTGCTGACTGAAGATTCTGATGATCTGGTTGTCCCCGCAATGCCGAACCACAAATAAAAACTTTCTTCATACCTGAGTTGGTTGTTGTCATATTGGTAATTGGTAAGTCAAAAGTTAAAAGTTAAAAGTCAAAAATCCAAACTTTCCCGACTCCCGACTCCCGACTCCCGGCTCACTTTCGTTTGCTGTAATTGCTCGACTTCTTGTACGACTCGCGCTTTACTTGCTCTTAAGTGGGCAACCATTGCCTCGACTGCCGCTTTTTCATCTCGCTGCTGTATGGGTTGATAAATTTGTCGATGTTCTGTACGAATTTCCAATACATTAGGATTGTGTTTGGTTGTCTGAATCCTTAACAGTTGCATTTGATCGAAGACTCGATCTAACAGGGAGACAAGCCAGGGATTGCCGGAACTCTGCGCTAATAACCGATGAAAGCGGTAGTCAATATCTAATAAGCGAAAGCTAGTCAGTTGTGTAGGTTTACTATTCACTATCTTTTCTGCTTGCTCAACCATGCTTTCAAGTTCTTGCAGTTGCATTTCTGTCGCATGGTGACAGGCTCCCCGGACAGATAATTCCTCTAAAGCAATTCGACAATCGTACAATTGCATTGCATCCACAATTGAAATCGTCGCAACCCGCAAGACTCCATCTAGGTCGCTTGTAGCTAGATTTTCATGCTGAAGTAAGCGAATTGCTTCTCGGATCGGCGTTCGACTTACCTGAAGCTTGTTCGCTAACTTGGTTTCTACTAGCCGCTCTCCTGGTGCTAGTTCCCCTGAGAGTATGGCATTCCGCAATGCCTGATATGCTTGTTCTTGTAGCGATCGCTGTCGCTGGAGCGACTGAGGAGACAGGGACAAAGCGAGACTCCTTAGCATCTGTCTGAAGAGGGATATTTGAGCTATTCTTATTTTATGTTTTTGACGGCACGATCTCCCTTAACTGTATTTGTACGTGTTATTGAGGAAGAAGTCAGGCGATTGGAGCCAGAATAAATTTTGTGCTGCTAGCTCCTGACCTCTTCAGAGGCTTTGCATACAGTATACATTTTTTCTCTGGACGAGCGTGAGTTTTTGCTAGCGATCGCCACCTCCATTTATTAAGAGCAATTCTCGATTGCGTGCGTGACATTTGTAGGGGCGCACAGCTGTGCGCCCCTACAGATCGTGTGTTTACCCAATTGAAAACCGCTATAAATAGACATTCTTACCCATCGAGATCCCTCGCCTGAGATAGACATGCTCTTTCTATCGGGGGAGATTGTAGTCCAACATACAGTTTATTTTTTCGATTTATTCTTATATATCATCGTATACAGCATACACAGTTTTCAGCTCGACTTCTGAGTCCAAACGTGCATACCTGCTGATGAGTAAAGCGCAAAGACAAGAGCAAACTACTATTACAGCTTTCTAGCATCGTCCGTTCGCAGCAGGTTTGAGTCAAGCTAGCAATTGCACTACAGAACTAATCATGACAACAACTGGAGTTAGACAAGAATTCCTCCAAACGAGTTCAGCAACGCAACAAGCCTTAGCTGATGCGGCGGCTGGCGTATCGTTGCGATCGGTGACGAAGAAATACGGCTCGTTTACAGCAGTTGAAAATTTGACCTTAGATATTCCCGCCGGAAACTACTGCTGTTTATTAGGTCCGAGTGGATGCGGCAAAACAACAGCACTGAGAACGATCGCGGGACACGAAGAAGTCACTAGCGGAGATATTTTAATTGGCGATCGCCGCGTCAATGATATTCCAGCAGCCAAACGCAATACTTCGATGATGTTCCAAAGCTATGCTTTATTTCCACATAAAAGCATTTGGGAAAACGTCGAGTTTGGCTTAAAAATGCGTAAACTCGCAGAACAGGAACGCCGTACCAGAGTGGGAGAAATGCTAGAAATGGTAGGTTTGAGCCATGTTGCCGAGCGCAAACCGAATATGCTCAGCGGCGGACAACAGCAGCGGATCGCCTTAGCGAGAGCTTTAGCTACCCGTCCCCAGGTGTTGATGTTAGATGAACCTTTAAGCGCCTTGGATGAAAACTTAAGAGTCAGGATGCGGACAGAGTTACGCCGAATTCAGAAACAATTTGGTATGACATTCATTCAGGTAACTCATCACGTTGAGGAAGCTTTTTCTCTTTCTGATATGGTGGTGGTGATGACCCACGGACGTATCGATCAAGTTGCTACACCTTCAGAACTTTTCAACACTCCTGCTTCCCAGTTTGTAGCCAAATTCATGGGAGACAACAATATTTTTACAGGTAAAGTTATCAACAGCGTTGCCGATACGAGTTTGGATTTAATTCAACTGGAAGTAGAAAGCATTGGCTCGCTATTTTGTCGCGGCTACGCTGCACCAGTAGGATCTACAGCAGCGTGTTCGATCCGTCCCGATTTAATGCAGGTCGAGCCTCATTCACCTATGGTTCCCGTCCAGTCTTCTCTCGCTGCCAATCAAATTACAGCTCGAATTGTTGCTGTAGAAATGACGGGTTTTGTAACGCGAGTTTCCTTGATGGCAGAAGCTACAGGGCAAGAAATATTGTATAAAGCCCGTACAACTGATTGGGATGCAAATGCACTTGCAGAAGGGCAATTAGTCGTACTTAGTTGGTCGAAAGATAACTGTGTTTTCTTAGCCGCATGAAAAAGTCAAAATCATGGGAAAAATAAGTCGGCGCAAGCTGCTTAAAACAGGTTTGGCAGCAGGGGGAACTGCGATCGCTGCTAGTTGTTCCAACCGTGGTCCAACAGTTCTTACTAATAAACTTCAAGATGTGACGCTGCGATTAATTGGCACGGGTGCGGCACAAATTAACGATATTCGCGTCCAAGCAGAGAAAGATTTGGGTTTCAAAATTCAAATGCGGGCGTTGAGTACGGCAGAAAATATTCAAATTGCTATTACTCAACCCAAGCAATACGATATTTTTGACGGTGAATATTTTGCCCTGCCATTAGTCGCTCCTTCTGGCAATCTTCAGGCAATTGATACTAGAAAAATCAAAGAATTCGATAAAATTACGCCGATCTTCACGACTGGAGAATTATATCCAGGCGCAAGAGTTAACACCTCTCAGGGAACGGCTCCACGCAAAGTCATGTTTCTGAAAGGCAAGGATTCAACTGAATTTGCTTCAGAACCGACTGACTGGACGACGATGATTCCATTTCAGTACAACGCCGATACGCTGGGATATCGTCCTGATTTAGTAGGTAAGAAAATTGAATCTTGGGCAGATTTATTTGACCCTCAATTTAAAGGCAAAACATCTCTGCTTGATATTCCTTCCATTGGCATTATGGATGCAGCAATGGTGATGGAAGCAACGGGACAGATGAAGTTTGGCGATAAAGGTAACATGACCAGAGAAGAACTCGACAAGGTGACAAACCTTTTAATCGAGCAAAAGCAAGCAGGTCAATTTCGAGCCTTTTGGAAAACCTTTGATGAGTCTGTCAACCTGATGTCATCTGGGGAAGTGGTGCTGCAATCGATGTGGTCGCCTGCGGTAACTGCTGTGAGAGCAAGGGGAATCCCTTGCGTTTATGCACCCTTGAAGGAAGGCTATCGCGGTTGGGGTGGTGGTTTGGGTTTGTCGAAGAATCTTTCGGGAATAAAACTAGACGCTGCTTACGAGTACCTCAACTGGATGTTAGATGGCTGGGTAGGCGGATTTCTTTCGCGTCAAGGTTACTACAGTGCTGCTCCCCAAAATGCCAGAAAGTTCATGAAGCCGGAAGAATGGGACTTTTGGTATGAGGGCAAACCTGCCGCGATCGATATTATCGATCCTTTTGGTAAAAAGATCGAGTCTAAAGGTGCAGTACGCGATGGCGGTTCGTTTACAGAACGGATGGGTAATGTCGTGTGTTGGAACTCTTTTATGCAGCAGCAAGTTTATCTCGTTTATAAGTGGACTGAGTTTATTGTGGCTTAGTTGGTAATTGGTAATTGGTAATTGGTAATTTGTATTTTTACTACTCCCGACTCCAGTACGGGCGGGTTTAGCAAAGAGATTGACAACCATAGCCTTCAATTTTTGTTCAAAACCCGCCCCTACGACTCCTCACTTTCAGATGAACAACTCAAAAACTTTACGCAATTATTTGTTGGTAGCTCCACAGACATTGGTTTTTCTACTGTTTTTGGTGTTGCCAATTATCGCGATCGCAATTGTCAGTTTTTGGAATTTTAATGGCTTTGCGATGACCCCAGGATTCACTTTAAATAACTACTTGGGAATTTTTAGTTCGAGAGTTTACTTGTCAACTTATCTCAATACCTTTAAGTTTGCTTTTCTCGTTTGGTTGATTTGCTTGTTGATTAGCTATCCGGTTGCTTACTTTTTGGCTTTTCACGTTAAAAGTCCGAAATGGCAAACAATATTATTTTTAATCTGTACCGTGCCTTTTCTCACATCAAATATTATTCGGATGATTTCTTGGATTCCGTTTTTGGGTAGAGAGGGGTTAATTAATCAGGCATTAATGGGATTAGGTATAACTAATCAGCCAGTGGAAATTTTTCTATTTTCTGATTTTTCTGTAATTCTAGCGATGGTGCATCTCTATTGTTTATTTATGGTTGCACCGATATTTAATAGCATGATGCGGATCGATCGCTCTTTGGTGACGGCTGCTGAGGATTTAGGATCTTCTCCATTGCAAATTCAAAAAGAAATTATCCTACCTTTATCTGCTTCGGGAATTGCGATCGGTTCGATTTTTGTAGTGACGTTGGTGATGGGAGAATTTGCCACGATGCGGATTATGAGTGGTGGTAAGTCTTCTTCTGTGGGCTATTTAATTAAGAACCAACTCGATAGCTTACAGTATCCACTAGCAGCAGCAAATGCAGTCGTGTTGTTGATTGTTACGCTGATAATTGTATTTGCCATCTTGCGCGTAGTTGATATTCGCAAAGAATTGTAAAAATTCAAAAGTTAAAAGTTAAAGATTAGGAGTAATCTCTCTTTCCCGACTCCCGACTCCCGACTCCCCTAATTAACATGACAGCAAAAAAACGATCCATTTCTTACTATCTACTAGCAGGATTTTTTGGATTATTTGTTTTATTTCTTTACGGTCCAATGTCTGCTATTTTTCTCTTATCGTTGCAGGGACCCGAAGGACAATTAACTTTCCCGATGCGGGGTTTTAGTTTTCATTGGCTCAAAGCAGTGTTTGAGCCGCAGCGAGTAGGAAACTTTGTGGATGGATTTGGGCGATCGCTTTGGCTAGGGTTAATTGTCATGCTAATTACAGTTGTCTTTAGCGTGATGGCAGGGCTAGCATTTCGTCGGAAGTTTTTCGGCTCGAATTTGATTTTTTACCTGACAATTTCTAGCTTAATAGTCCCTAGCATTCTAGTCTCATTAGGGATTGGAATTTTGTTTAGTATAGTTGGGTTAGATAATCAGTGGTATTCTTCGGCGCTTGCCGGACATTTAACCTGGACTCTACCTTTTGCCTTCTTAATTATGCTAGGGATATTCGGTCGTTTTAACCCTGCTTATGAAGAAGCTGCCCGCGATTTGGGAGCGAGCGACACGACAACATTTTGGCAAATCGTCTTTCCTCTAATTGCCTCTAGTGTCATTGGTGTAGGGTTGCTAGGATTTACACTTTCCTACGATGAGTTTACCCGCACGTCATTAATTTCAGGGGAAACTAACACCTTGCCACTAGAAATTTTTGGCATGACAACAAACGTCACTTCTCCCGCACTCTATGCCTTGGGAACATTGACAACTTTATTTTCTTTTGTTTTGATTGCGATCGCATTAGTGGCAATTAATTCCCTATCGCGACAGCAAACAAGATGAAGATGTTTCATTCGAACGCAAATCGGGCAAGATAATATTACAACCAGCGAGATACACAAATGTTTCGGTCATTTTTATTTTGGACTTCCGAAAACAACACTTGCAGGTTACGATTAAACGTAGCGATTCCCACAACGGGTATCGATGTTGAATTGCTCGAACTTTATGGACACGGATCGAAGTCCATCCCCCCACAGTAGCATTCTCCTCTGAGCTGAGCGAACTAGTCTCTCAGAGTAGGGGAGACTTAGGAGGCGTTTATGCTCACTCAAGAAGGACGTATTGCCCTAACCGATATTACCGATCTCAACCTACTCAAAGCAGAATTAAACCGTCTGCCCCCTGTAGATGCAGGGGATTATATTGCGGAACTTTCTCCCCAGCAACAAGCGATCGCCTTTCGCTTGCTGAATAAAAATCAGGCGATCGCGGTATTTGAATACCTACCTCAAGAAGTGCAGGAAGAATTAATCGGTTCTCTGCACGATGCCCAGGTATTTCACCTGGTAGAATCGATGAGTCCTGACGACAGGGCAGAGTTGTTTGACGAGTTACCTGCTGGTGTTGTCAAGCGGTTGTTACAGCAACTCAGTGCGGAAGAACGACAGGCAACAGCAACGATTTTAGGCTATCCCGAAGGTACGGCGGGGCGGGTGATGACGACGGAATACGTCCGCTTGCGTCAGGGTTTAACTGTAGGCGAAGCCTTAAATAAAATTCGACGCAATGACGAAGATAAAGAGACGATTTACTATGCCTATGTCACCGATGATAATCGCAAACTGGTGAGCGTGGTTTCCTTGCGGCAATTATTATTTACTATCCCCGATGTCCTAATTCGCGAAATTGCCAGTCAACGTGTCGTGCGAGTCAGAACCGACACACCCCAAGCAGAAGCCGCCCAGTTGATGAAACGCTACGACTTGATCGCCATCCCAGTCGTAGATCGGGAGGATCGTTTGGTAGGAATCATCACCGTTGACGACGTGGTAGATATTTTAGAAGAAGAAGCCACGGCAGATATTCAAAAATTAGCAGGGGTCAGTGGTGGTGACGAAGCGGCTTTGTCACCTCCCCAGGTAACGATCCGCAAGCGATTGCCTTGGCTGTTAGCAAATATTGGGTTGTATGTTGGGGCAGCTAGCGCGATCGCACCTTTTCAACAGGTGATTTCTGTTGTCCCTGTGTTAGCCGTAATTATGCCGATTTTATCTAACACGAGTGGCAATGTTGCCATACAAGCTTTGTCGGTGACGGTACGCGGGTTAGGCGTGGGTGAAGTTACGCCCCTGGATACGTTAAAAATTCTCCGCAAAGAAATCTTAGCTGGGCTAGGAACAGCCTTAGCTTTGGCGATCGCTTTGGGAATTCTTTCCTTAATTTGGTCGCCACCCCAAGAACGCTGGGTAGCAATTGTTGCTGCTTCGGTAATGGCAATTAACGTATTTGTAGCGGCAAGTTTAGGGACAATGCTACCGATGGGATTAAAGCGATTGAAACTCGATCCGGCATTGATCAGCGGTCCTCTACTCACAACTATTTTGGATGCCGTTGGGTTTTTAACTTTCCTCTCATTAATTTCTTTAGCTTTACGGATGGTGGCAAAATGACAGCAGCATTAATCCTCGTAGCTGGTGCAACAGGCGGAGTCGGACAACTAGCAGTCGCTAAAGCACTAGAAAAAGGTTTTAGCGTGCGCGTCCTCACCCGTCAAGCTGACAAAGCAAAACAGATGTTTGGCGATCGCGTCGAGGTTGCTGTAGGCGATATTCGTCAACCCAATACCCTACCAGCAGCAGTACAGAACGTGACGCACATTATCTGCTGTACTGGTACGACTGCCTTTCCTTCTGCCAAGTGGGATTTTCAAAACTTCTTCTCACCCCAAAATAGTCCGCAGCAGGTTGATGCTATGAGTGTGAAAAATTTGGTTGCAGCCGCACCGAGAGATTTGCAAAGGTTTGTTTTTGTCTCTTCTTGTGGTATCTTACGCAAAAAGCAATTTCCTTTTAGTATTCTCAATGCCTTTGGCGTACTCGATGCCAAGCAGGAAGGAGAAGAGGCGATCGCGACTTCAGGTTTGCCTTACACGATTGTTCGCCCAGGACGCTTAATTGATGGTCCTTATACTTCTTACGACCTGAATACATTGTTAAAGGCGACAACTGACGGCAAATTAGCTGTTGTTGTTGGTATGGGTGATACGTTGGTAGGAGATACTAGCCGAATAGATGTAGCCACAGCCTGCGTAGAGTGTATATCTTACCCCGCAACCGTAGGCAAGACATTTGAAATTGTGAATTCTGGTGCAAGACCGGAAATCACTGATTGGGAAGCGCTGTTTGCTCAGTTAAATTAATTTCTATGCGAACTTTTTTCTTAGCCCCCTTAATCAGGGGGTTGGGGGATCGAAAAACTACGCCACTGACTCAAAGATCCCCCCTAACCCACGCCACTTTACTCAACGGAGGACACCTCCGCACGTAAGTGGCTCCCCTTATGAAAGGGGGGGACAAGAGAAAGTTGTACCGAAGCGTAAATTATTTTTAACTATAAGCCGCTTCTAAAGAGGATAAGTCGCCCTGTACCAAAGCCTCAACCGCTTCCGCTTTAGTTGGTAATGCTGCTGTCAAGACTTCTCTGCCACTATCCGTTACTAACACGTCATCTTCGATCCGAATTCCGCGCACGTCGGCAAATTGAGCTAAACGTTCCCAATTGACGACATCGCGATACTTTTCCCGCCGATCGCGATCGTTTAGAATTGCCGGAACTTGATAAAATCCTGGTTCAATCGTCACCAACATTCCAGGACGGAGGGGACGATTCAACCGTAAATAATTTAACCCAAAGCGATCGCTGCGTTTGCGCCCTTCCTCATATCCAGCAATATCCCCTAAATCTTCCATATCGTGGACATCTAAACCCAATAAATGCCCGATCCCGTGGGGAAAAAATAGGGCATGAGCATCCATTTCGACTAAATCTTCGGGTTGACCGTGCAAAATGCCTAAATTGACCAAACCTTGAGCAATGACCGTCGCCGCTAATAAATGTATATCTTGATACTCTACGCCGGGACGAATCTTCGCAATACAAGCATCGTGCGCTGCTAACACGACATCGTAAATCGCCCGTTGAGTGGCTGAGAATTGCCCAGATACAGCCCAAGTGCGGGTGACATCCGCCGCCCAACCTGTTGATGTTTCTGCCCCTACATCCACCAGTAACAAGTCTCCCAACTGCATCGGGTGATGATAGCGATCGTTATGCAACACCTCTCCATGCACCGTCACGATACTGCTATAAGCACAGCTCATGTTATTGGCAAGAATGACGTGTTCCATCGTGGCGCGCACATCTGCCTCCCATGAAGCGTTAGTTGTAACTGCCATACCAGCAATATGAGCTTGTACCGTCACGTCAGCAGCCTGCCGTAATTGAGATAAAGCAGCGCGATCGTGGCTGAGCCGCAGCGCTACAATTGCTTGAGCTAAATCCAAATCGATGCCTTGCAATACCTTAGCTGGTGAAACTGGTCGGTTAAGGATGCGAGACTGTTGGAGAGCGGTCATGGTATCCTGTGCGGCAATAGTAGCTGCCCCCACAGCATGAGATTCCAACTCGCTCATGGGTAAAGCTGCATCTGCACCAATCTGAATTGCAATTTCCGCTCTACTAGGCATTTCTCCGTGCCAGAGAGCGCTTTCTGGTTTCGGATCGTCTACAAACAACGTCATTTTCCCCCCTTCTAAGCAAATCGCAGCCATTTCCAGGGGAAGACCAGCAAAATAGAGAAAGTGACTGCTGGAACGAAAGGGAAAGCAATTAGCAGGAAAATTACGCGCGCTACTGCGTCCCGACCATAGTACAACTGGTACATCAAGGAGATCCGCTAGATGCTGTCGCCGCTGCCGCAGAGTTTCCACATCAATGTCATGAGTCATTAAAAAGGAGTAATGAGTAGTGAAGAGTGACTGGTGACTAGTGGCTGGTGACTAGCTACGGACAAATGACCAATTTAATCGTCATCTTGATTATTTTGGTTAGGTGCTTCGTTGCCATCATCCTCGTCGTCTGCTTCGTTCTCGTTATCTTCTTCTACATTTTCGTTCGTGTCTCTGACCCTTTCATCTCCACTAGGAGTACAGCTAACAAGTCCGCCTGCTACGCTCAACAGAACGATTACACTTAGTAAACTTCCGATCGCCGCTCTAGGGTTCAACCATTTACTTAGGTCTTTCATTCGCAACCTCCGAGGCGCAGAACACATCAATATTTAATTATTAACAAGATTTTAATATCTTGCGTTCATCTATGAATAGTTATTCGTCATCTGTCATTGGCAACAACAAATGACGCACGACCAATGACTAATGACTTTTTACTAGAACCCCATTGAGAAAAATATCTGCCAATCCTTCCGCCATCTCTTTCATTTGTTGTGGGGAGGCGTTGGGTTCCATTAACGTGTTGTGGCTGAAACCAGAGATGGCAAACATGCCTAAGAATACTTGGGCGACAATGCGCGGATTCATCGGACGGTAAATGCCGCGTTCCATTGCAGTTTGAAAGAAAGCCTCGGCTACATCTGTCATTTTGCCGATCACCTCAGATTGAACGCGATCGCGCAAATCTGGGTGAAATTGGGCTTCCATGAAGCAAACCCGCATCAAATCGGCATTTTTCTGAAAATTCCACATTCGCCGCTGCATGACTTGTGCTACAGCTTTATAGCTACCCATTTCGCTCAATTCTGTCAGCAGATCGGTGAGAATTTCTACCCAACCTTGGGTTGCTACCTCGACCAAAATTGCTTTTTTATTAGAAAAGTGACGAAACAGCGTACCTTCCGCCACACCAGCAGCTTGTGCTAAGTCGCGGGTCGTCGTCCCATCGAACCCTTGACGCGCGAACAATCGCTGCGCCGCTTGTAAAATGCGATCGCGAGAAGAATCTGCAGGCTGTGAAGCACGGTTAAAAACTTGCATAGAAGGTATTTATGGTTGTATCGATGTTAATACAACTTGTAGGGACATTCTCTTACATCCATCTGCACAACTGGCAAACTTTAATAGATCGTTAATAGATCTATCTCGAACGCACAATTGATTCCAATCTATGATGCATCAGATCGTACGTTTTATCCGCTCAATTTTATCCACATTTAAGATCTGGCAACGCTTGCTTGCCATATTAACAATTGTAACTATCTTGTTTTGGGTTGTCTGTTCGGAAACAGCTTTAGCTGAAATAGGGAGCAGGGAGCAGGGAGCAGGGAGTAGGGAAGCTTTAATTCCGAATTCCGAAGTCAAGCAGGCGGATGACGAGGTTTCCTCGTCATTAAAGCCGCGTCGAATTCCGAATTCTGCTCCATCGAAGTCAATCCAACCGTACTACAAACGGGTGAGCCAGGATTTAACTGAATTTCGTCTCAGTAATGGGATGAAGTTTATTGTCTTGGAACGCCATCAAGCACCAGTTGTATCTTTTCTGACCTATGCTGATGTGGGCGGAGTTAACGAACCAGTAGGTAAGACGGGTGTGGCTCACTTTTTGGAGCATTTAGCATTTAAAGGCACGGCGCGGATCGGTACGCGAGACTATACCGTAGAAAAACCGTTGTTAGAACAATTAGACAAATTAGCAGCAGAAATTACCGCAGCTAAAGCAGCGAAAAAAGAGGCAGAAGTTACCAAATTACAAGCGCAATTTGAGCGAGTAGAAGCTGAAGCAGCTCAGTTAGTCAAACAAAATGAGTTAGGGCAAATTGTCGAACAAGCTGGTGGTGTAGGTTTAAATGCCAATACTTCTACAGAAGCAACGCGGTATTTTTACAGCTTTCCCGCTAACAAACTAGAAATGTGGATGTCGTTGGAGTCAGAACGTTTTCTCGAACCCGTGTTTCGAGAATTTTACAAAGAAAAAGATGTAATTTTAGAAGAACGACGGCTGCGGGTAGAAAATTCACCCATCGGACAAATGGTGGAAAAGTTCCTCGATACTGCTTATCAAGTCCATCCTTACAAGCGTCCCGTTATCGGTTACGAACAAGATATCCGCAACTTAACGCGGGCTGACGTGCAGCAGTTTTTCGATACTTATTACATACCGAGTCAATTAACGATCGCCATTGTCGGTGATGTTAATCCCCAACAGGTAAAACAGCTAGCTCAAGTTTATTTTGGACGCTATCGCGCTAAAGCTGCTCCTCCTAAGTTGACAACAGTAGAACCAAAACAGCAAAAAACGAGGGAAGTGACGCTCAAATTACCAACTCAACCTTGGTATTTAGAAGGCTATCACTGTCCGGCAATTAACGATCCAGATTATGTAGTTTATGAAACGATTGGTAGATTGTTGAGTAACGGACGGACATCGCGACTCTATCAATCTTTAGTAGAAAAGCAACGCCTAGCTTTAGCAGCTCAAGGTAGTAGTGGATTTCCGGGGAATAAATATGAAAATTTAATGCTATTTTATGCTTTGACGGCTCCAGGGCATACAGTTGATGAAGTGGGAACAGCAATGAGAAAAGAAATCGAGCGCCTCAAAACCGAACCAGTTTCAGCGATGGAATTGGAGCGAGTCAAAACACAGGCTAAAGCAGATTTATTGCGATCGCTCGACTCAAATATGGGGATGGCACAGTTATTGTTAGAGTACGAAGTCAAAACAGGTTCCTGGCAAAATTTATTTAAAGAACTAGAAGCGATTTCTCAGGTGTCGTCAGCCGATATTCAACGAGTTGCACGACAAACTTTCATCCCCGAAAATCGCACGGTTGGGCGGTTATTATCTTCTTGAGGGAGTCGGTAGGGACGGGTTTCCAAACCCGCCCGTACAGGGGTCGGAAGTCGTGCATGAAAATACTTTTAATTTCTTGAATTATCTCTTACCCATCAACAACTACCAACTACCAACTACCCATTACCCATTACCCATTACCAATTTCCAATTCACATGGACAAACTACAAAAATTACTGCAAGATGACCTTCCTCGCTTAGGTACATACTTTTTAGACATGACAGCGGTACAGGGAGATGGGGTATTACTCGTCAATTACTACCCTAATGATGCGATCGCTCAAATGGAGGCAAAATTTCTCAAAGCAAGTGTTGTTCCCAAATATTCAAGACAAATGGGATTAGCCGATCTAGTCGCACAATTTGAAGCACACGATCGCCAAACTCAAATGGTGGTAGCTGTTGTTACGCCAGAGACGAAAGGTACTCTAACTGTAGAGGTGTCGTCTACACCCCCACCAGCACCAGAACCAGAAACCGTCAAACCCGAAACAGCTGCACCCACAGCTAAATCAACTACTACCAAGTCTAAAGCCAAGGGGAAAACTTCAACTCGGACAACTTCTAAATCTCCCGCACCAGAACCGGAACCCGCACCGGAACCCGCACCGGAACCAGAAACAGCTAAACCCTCAGCTAAATCGACTACTAAGCCTAAAGCTCAGGGGAAAACTTCAACTCGGACAACTGCTAAATCTCCAGCGCCAGAACCAGAACCCGCGCCAGAACCCGCACCGGAACTAGAAACAGCCCCACCCCCAGCTAAACCAGCTAAACCAGCTACCAGACACAAAGCAAGGCGCACTCCGCTTCGGACAGCTGCAAGGCGAAGAAAGGCAACTTAGAGTCAAGATCCATTTGCTAAAGATTCGGCAAATGTTCCCAAAAATTAGCACAAGAAACTGTAAATTTAGCGCTGTAGGATTGTTTGCATAGCTGTAAGCCAGGATGCAAATGACTCTTCACTCATGTACAGTAAAGCTGATTTCAGTCGCTTTCGCATTGGCTAGCGTGGGACTGGATACGACAAGAGCGATCGCGCAGACGATATATCCATTCAACGGTAACTACGATACAAAAATCGAGATCGTACCGATTGACGAGGAGCTATCTCAATCGATTGAGTTAGCTACGAGTTCTGACCCTAAAGCCCCTTATGGTCTAACTCAGTATGAAGGATTAATCTACGCACGAACCGATCCTGCAACTGGTGCGCTTAACTTTGATACCAATCCCGCTACGTTTGGCTTACCAGATCTGCCACCAGGTTACATTGTATTTGAGGGAGAAGGCACGGATAACAAATTGCGAGGAACTGCCACGGCTACGGCTACACTTGACCGGGAAAATCTGACGGGATCTGGTTCCGGTACGCTGACAATTACAGGTGGCGAAGGCATATTCACAGGCGCGACTGGAACGCTAGATTTTACTCAAGTCGATCGACTCAACCCAGATCCAAACGTTCTTTCGCTTGAGGGTGATGCTGTCATTACTGGCTCAATAGAGACAGTCCCAGAACCAGGAGGAGTAGGAACGCTGGCTGGTGTCGGTGCGATTGGCGCTGGCTTACTGCTGCATCGCCAACGCCAAAAGTTGACCAAAAACACTTAAGACGATCGCCGCCGCCCTTGACCGAATAAAATCGCTTTAGATTCTTCAGTGACAGATGGCGCAGTACTAATTTCGTCAGCCTTAGCATAGGCACGTTGCACGGCGGGACGTGCTTTTATGCTCTCAAACCAACGTTTAAGATTGGGAAAGTCATCCAAATTTTGTTGCTGCGTTTCGTAGGGTACGATCCAGGGATAAGCTGCCATATCTGCGATCGAATAACTACCCGTGATAAAAGGTAGATTCGTCAACCGTTCGTCAAGTACGCCATACAATCGCTCGGTTTCTTTTACATAGCGATCGATCGCATAAGGAATTTTCTCCGGTGCGTAAGTGACAAAGTGGTGGTTTTGTCCCAGCATTGGACCCAATCCACCCATTTGCCAGAACAGCCATTGCATTGTCTCGACGCGATCGCGTAAATTTTCTGGTAAGAATTTTCCAGTTTTTTCTGCCAAATATTGCAGAATTGCCCCCGACTCAAATACGCTTATCGGTTCGCCACCGTCAGGGGGGTCGCGATCGATAATCGCCGGAATTTTATTATTAGGTGAGATCTTGAGAAATTCTGGGTCGAACTGTTCGCCCTTAGCAATATTGACGGGTTTGATTTCGTAAGGTAGCTCTGCTTCCTCAAGAAAGATAGTAATTTTATGTCCGTTTGGAGTTGTCCAGTAGTAGAGTTCGATCGTCATGGCAATTCACTCGGGATGCATAAACTCTTCGATCGTAACTGGAATTAGTGAGTTGTTGGTAGTTGGTAGTTGGTAATTGGTAATTGGTAATCGGGTGGTGCGTGGTGCGTGTTGATAGGGTGTGGGGTGTGGGGTGACTCCTGACCAGTTAGTTATTTTATCTCCTCTGCTCCCCCGCCCCTCTGCTCCCCTGCTCTTTTCACTCCCTCAGCTCTCTCAGCTCCCTCAGCTCTCTTCAGGAGGCAAATCCACGCTGTAGAGGGTGTCCCCGGCTAAATTGTGTAGAGTGACGGTCATTACTTCACTGTCGCGATCGATTTTGACCATACCAAAAAACTGTAACCCTTCTGAAGGGGGACGATTTGGTTTAGTTCCCTCTGGTAAGCTGTTAAACTTTACCTGCGGTCCAAAAGTATTATCTAGCTCGTTAGGTCCAAACGTGCCTGAGTTTAGAGGACCCGCGACAAACTCCCAAAAGGGTTTGAAATCAGTAAATTGAGCTTTGCTAGGGTCGTAGTAATGAGCGGCAGCATAATGTACGTCCGCTGTCAACCAAACGACATTGCGGATATTTTGCCGTTGGATGAACTGAAACAAATCTGCAAACTCTAGTTCTCGCCCTAGAGGAACGCCGTTATCCCCATTTGATAGCGCTTCATAAGCTGTTGTCCCATCTGGAATTACTAGTCCAATTGGCATATCGCTAGCAATGACTTTCCAGGTGGCGGTTGAAGTGAGTAATTGTTGCTTTAACCAACTCAGCTGAGCTTTACCTAAAAATGCTGTCTCGTCGCTTGCCTCAGTTTGACGATTTGCCGAGTTTGCGCCTCGATAGCTGCGCTTGTCGAGCATGAAAATGTCTAACATCGCTCCGTACTGAAACGAACGATAAATCCGCTCTGGGTCGTTAGGATCGAAGCGAATTGGCTGGTATTCTAGAAATGCTTGTCTTGCCCGTTCTGCCAGAAGATCCACATCTTTAACCTGATAACGGGCATCTGTACCGACATCTGTGAGGATCTCGCCTGGATACCAATTATTTGTAGTTTCATGGTCGTCCCACTGGACGAGTTGAGGAACTTCGGCATTGAAGCGGCGAACGTTTTCATCGAGTAGGTTGTAAATATAGTTGCCGCGAAACTCAGTCAGTGTTTCTGCTACTTTTGCTTTTTCTGGTGTGGTGATGTTTTTCCAAATGCTACCATCGTCGAGCTTGACTTCAGCCAAGATCGGGTTATCAGCATAAATCGTATCGCCTGAGTGGATGAAGAAATCTGGATTGAGTTGTCGCATGGTTTCATAGATTTTCATGCCACCAAACTCTGGATTAATTCCCCAGCCTTGTCCGGCTGTGTCTCCTCCCCAAACAAATTTAATGTCGCGCTTTTTAGCTGAAGGAGTGCGAAAAGTTCCCGTGACAGGAACGCTAGAAATACTAGAGTTGTCCAAATCCTGAAAAGTAAATCGGTAGAAGATTTGCTCGTCGGTTGGCAGTCCTGATAGGTCAACGCGGACTGTAAAGTCAGTTGCTTCTAAAGCTGGCGCTCCGATAATTCGTCGGACATGGCGAAAATTTTCACTCGTACTATATTCTACGATCGCTCGTGCGGGGCGATCGCAACGGCTCCAAACTACGGCGCGATTCCCCGTGATATCACCACTAGCAACTCCATAAGGGATTGTCGGGCGCATTTTGTCTGAAGTCACAATTCCTAGGGCTTGCGCCTTCACTTGTCGAGATGGCGACAACAAACTGGCAGCTACAGCCCCGCTGGTGAAAGCCGAACCGAGCAGAAATGAGCGACGGTTAATTTGTCGCAAGTTGAAATTCATAAGTATTTCCTTTAGTTTGGTAAGGGAAAAATTGAAAAAATATCGAAAATCTTAATTTTTGACAAGTCAAAATAGACTACCAAAAAGCTCAATTTACGCGCTTCGATTTAGCGCGATCGCTCTCCTGCTAGTAGTTAATGATGTGAAAGTAATCTTGAGAAAAAAGAGTTTACGGCAGTAATTTAAACAAATCTCGATCCACAGTCAAGCAGCAAAAATTAACCTTGACTTAACTAGTTGATGATGTTAGTCGTATTCGCGATCGCTCAGACCAAATTTTAAGAACAATTACCTACGATTAGAAATTTTGCATTTGTTGTAAATTTATCCATGCTGGCGGGCATCTTAACTATAGAAGCTATACCAATCGCTCGTACTAGCTTTATATAAGCTTTCTCATACTCCTGAGAATTTATCCATTTAAGCAAAATTACTCAGAGGAATTTAACATGAATTTGACTGGATTGAAATGGACGAAAAATGTTAAAGACCAAGATGGTAGATATTGGGCTTACAAAGACAAAGCTGAATATATTGAACCAGCAGAAAATATTTTTGGTTTAAACTGGAAGTACAATCAATATGAAAATGCTTGCAAGCCTCAAAAAGACGATTTCATTATTTTAAGACAACACGCTAGGGTAACTCATGTGGTTCGAGTTTTAGATAACGAATTGTACAAAGAGTTGACAGCAACGGAATTTAGTCTTTATCGAATGGTAAAAGCAGTTTGGATGGCTGCTGATTGGCATAACCCTCCAACTTACGAGCAAGTATTTGGTCAAAAAATCTTTTTTCCGAGAGATGAAAGAGTTATCAATTTAGAAAATATGAATATCTTCCAAGAAAATCGGAATTCAGATTCAGGATTATTAGATTTTCAAAAACACGTTCAACAATTATTTCAGATTAGTTAGTTATTGTAACTACTCACTACTCACTGCTCGCTACTCACTCTACAATGACTTGGCAAACTCTTGGATTAGAGCAATATTTATATGATTACTTATTATCCGTTTCATTGCGAGAACCAGAAATTTTGACGCAACTACGTCAAGAAACTGCTCGACACCCATTAGGTAAAATGCAAATTGCACCCGAACAGGGACAATTTATTGCCTTATTATTGCAATTAATCGGAGCAAAGAAAGCTTTAGATATTGGTGTATTTATGGGCTATAGTTCTTTATTCATGGCACTAACGCTACCCATTGATGGTATAGTAGTAGCGTGTGAAAAAAGTGAAGAATATGCTGCGATCGCGCGTCACTGGTGGCAGCAGGCAGGCGTAGCAAATAAAATTGACTTGCACGTTGCACCTGCAAAGGAAACCCTTCATCATCTCATAGAAACAGGTGCATCTGAAACATTTGATTTTGCTTTAATTGATGCCGACAAGAGCAATTACGATAGTTACTACGAACAAGCACTTCAGCTTATACGTCCAGGCGGATTAATTGCCATTGATAATGTTTTATGGTCGGGACGAGTTGCCGATCCACAAATCCAAGATAATCGCACTAAGAAATTACGTTCTTTAAATCAAAAACTTCATCAAGATCGGCGGATTACTCTTAGCCTTGTACCAATTGGAGACGGTTTAACTTTGGCAAGAAAGGTGTAATTAGTCATTTGTCATTTGTCATTAGTTGCTACTCACTTGTTTAGTCTTGCCTGCTGGCGGCTTCTTTTCTCTTCCGTAAGAATATCAAAGCAATCAGGACAGGAAATTCCTTCTTCGTACTTTTCCGATTGTTTATCTAATTCTGAAATTGGGTGTCCGCAACTACGACACATTTCATGATTACCTGGTGCTAAACCTTGTTGTACAGCTACCCGTTCGTCAAATACAAAACACTCTCCTTGCCACAAATTTTCTTCAGATGGAACTTCCTCTAGATATTTCAAAATTCCACCTTTGAGATGATAAACTTCCTGAAATCCTTGAGACAGCATGAACGATGAAGCTTTTTCACAGCGAATTCCTCCCGTACAAAACATTGCTACCTTCTTATGTTTGTCGGGGTTGAGATGTTGACGCACGTATTCAGGAAATTGTCGAAATGACTGAGTTTGTGGATTTTGCGCTCTTTGAAAACTCCCAATTTTTACTTCATAATCATTGCGGGTGTCAATCACAACGACTTCAGGATCGCTAATAATTGCGTTCCAGTCTTGAGGATTGACATAAGTACCGACTTGCTGACTCGGATCTGCTTCCGGTATTCCAATGGTGACAATTTCCCGCTTCAACTTCACCTTCATCCGCTCGAATGGGGGTGTTTCCGCATGAGATAACTTATACTCTAAATCTGCCAATCGCGGATCGGAGCCAAGAAAAGCAAATACGGAGTCAATCGCCATTTGGGAAGCAGCCGCAATTGTACCGTTAATTCCCTCCTGTGCTAAGAGAATCGTCCCTTTCACCCCTTGAGAAAGGCAGTAAGACAGTAACGATTCGCGTTTTTCGGCGCAGTCTGGTAAGCTGACAAACTTGTAAAACGTGGCAACAACCTGAGTCATGGCTCTGAACTGGTAGAAATTTCTGGAATATTTTTGATGATTTTGCTCGTTTAGCTCTTGACCATATTGTTTTAGAGTAGCTATAATAACAAAGTTGTCGAAAAAACGACAGCAAGTTCATGACTCGCGGGGGTTTAGCTCAGTTGGTAGAGCGCCTGCTTTGCAAGCAGGATGTCAGCGGTTCGAGTCCGCTAACCTCCATATTCAATGACTAATTATTTAATCCCAACTACCGAATCGACTCTACACTTCTGACTTGCTTGTCAAATAAATCGGTCAAAATACTCATAACCGATCGCTTGCGGATAATAATCCCAGCATTGACTCCCATCCCAGATTGTAAGGAAATTGGTCTGCCATTCACCGATAAATTCTGCGATTCTAGTTGAATTTTGGCAGGGAAAGCGTAGTATTGTCGCTCTTGAGTTGGTGCTAAAGCATCGGAACCAACCCATACGATTTTTCCTTTGAGTGTACCGAATTCAGTAGAAGGAAAAGAATCGACTCGCACTTCCACTTTCATTCCCTCGCGCACGAAGCCGATGTCCCGATTTGTCAGATATACTGAAGCAACCAAATTATCGTTGGGAACGATTTTTAAAATTGGTTTTGTATCACCTATCACAAAACCCGCCGCACGGGGTTGTAAATCAAATACAGTTCCATTCACTGGAGATTTAAGCTGCTGATATTTGACAGATTGTACGGCTTTACTAATTTGCGCGTCAATTTCTGCTAATTTTGTCTTATTTTCCAATCGCTTTTGGCTTAATTGACTATCAATCTCCGCTATTTTTTTGTGATTTTCGGCGATTTTACTATGAACTTCTTTCGCTGAGGTGGCAATTGTATTTTGTAATTCTTCCTTAGCTCGATCGATAGAAATTGCTAACTTTTGTTGTTCGGCTGCTAGGCGATCGACCTCTCCTTGTTTGGTAATAACTTCCTGTTGCTGGCGTTCGTATTGAATTTGAGAAATTGCCCCTTCTCCAGTTGCCAAGGGAGTAATTCGCTTTAAAATTTGGTTGTTGACCTTGAGAATTTGCTTTGCCGTTGCTAGTTCTTTTGCAGTCTGCGATCGCTGTTTTTCTAATTCTTGAACTTGCTTCCGCGCTGCCTGAACTCTCGATTGAATTTCATTTTGACTGGCTGTCAATAATTGACTTTGATTATTCGCAAAATCTGTTGTTTCTCCAGAGGCAATATTACCACCCTTTAGAACATTTTGAAAATAGCGATTTTCCGACATCAAATCGGCACGCAACTTCAACAGAGAAACCAGATCGGCACTTCCAGAAATTACAGGTTTACTACTATTAATTGCCTGGTCGTAAAACTGATTTTCTTGGACTAAACTAGAGCGAACTTTTGTGAGAGAATCTAAGTCAGCTTGAGGTGAAGTCGGGTCTAAAGTGACTAAAAGCTGATCTTTTTTCACGCTCTGACCGTCTTGAACGTGAATTTCTCGCACCACTCCCCCCGTGGGAGCTTGAATTTCTTTAACTGCCCCTAGCGGCTCTAATTTGCCCGTTGCAACTACAGTTTGATCGAGTTTAGCAAATGTCGCCCAGGCGATCGCCGAAGTTGTCGCACCGACAATCAACCAAATAAACAAATGCGACCACAAAGCAGGACGGTTAAGTACTACTGATGAATTTAGGAATTGTTCCTCAGATTTGGCTAACGGTTCGGTATTCATAGTTGCGATTCCTGTTGTCGATGGCGGTATCCGTATGTAGGGGCGCACAGCTGTGCGCCCCTACACGAGGGGAATATTTACAGTTGCGATTCCTGTTGTTGGTAGAGACAGAAATAACGTCCTCTCAAAGCCATTAATTGTTGATGAGTGCCTTGTTCTACCACGACTCCTTTATCCATTACCAAGATCGCATCGGCATTTTTTACCGTGGCGAGGCGGTGGGTAATGAAAAATACGGTGCGCGAGTGAAATGCTTCTGCCAAATTCTGACAAACCTGCCGTTCCGAATCGTAATCGAGGGCGCTGGTGGCTTCGTCCAAAATCAGCAATTTGGGATTTTGCAGTACCGTACGGGCGATCGCAATCCTTTGTCTCTGTCCTCCCGACAGCGCCGAACCCCGTTCCCCAACGTTGGTGTTGTAACCGTTGGGTAAAGACATAATAAAGTCGTGGGCGACGGCAATTTTCGCAGCGGCAATAATTTGCTCTGAACTCGCCTCTGGATTCGTTAGGGCAATATTTTCTTGCACTGTGCCGTTAAATAACAACGTGTCCTGTAACACCATGCCGATTTGTCGCCGCAGGGAATACAACTCAACTTTGCTAATATCGTAATTGTCAATTTGAATCGTCCCTGTCGTCGGTTCGTACAGACGCGGTAACAACTTCGTTAGGGTACTCTTACCCGAACCACTCTGCCCGACAATCCCAACAAACGTACCCGCAGGAAATTCTAGATTTACATTAGTCAGTTGAAACACACCGCTGTTGCCAAAGCGGAAAGACACGCCATCAAATTTGACTGCCCCTTCAATTTCAGGCATTGGCAGTTGCGCCCGGTTTGCCTCGTCTACTTCTGGGTGTGCGTCGAGAATATCACCCAAACGCTCGATCGATAAAGCAGTTTCTTGGAAGTTTTGCCACAGTTGAATCAACCGCAACAAGGGACTGGTGGTGTAGCTAGAAATGATCCGAAAGGCGATTAATTGTCCCAGGGTTAATTGTTGGGAAATCACCAGATATGCCCCAACCCACAACAGTAATAGCCCAGAAAACTTATTGAAAAATCCGCTCACCGAACTTGCCGTAGTGGAAGTCACCACGGTATTAAACCCAGCGCTGATGTAACGGGCGTAGCGTTCGTGCCAATGCCAGCGCGATTTAAGTTCGATGTTTTGCGCTTTGACTGTTTGAATTCCCGAAACAACTTCCACTAAATACGACTGAGTATCGGCGTAGCGTTCTGCTTTCACCCGCAGTTGCTTGCGGACGATGGGCGCGACGAAAATTGTCAACAGGGCAAAGACTGGGACTGTTGCCAGGGCTACAAGTGTCAGTATCCAACTGTAAAAGAGCATCACGGCGATGTAGATCACCGAGAACACGGCATCTAATACTACCGTCAGAGCAGTACCCGTGAGGAATTGCCGAATATTTTCTAACTCGTTGATCCTTGAGGCTAATTCTCCGACACGACGGCGATCGAAATAACTTAAAGGTAGACGTAGCAGGCGATCGATCACTTCCGAACCTAAAGCAATGTCAATGCGGTTGGTGGTATCGACAAATAAATAAGTTCTGACTCCCGTGAGCAAGGCTTCAAATAGCGCTACTCCAAGCAACAGAATGCCTAAGACATTTAACGTATCCAAAGCGCCGTTAACTAAAACTTGGTCGATGATGACTTGGGTAACGAGGGGATTGGCTAAACCAAATAGCTGCACGAAAAATGACGCGATCAAAACTTCGATCAACACGCCGCGATGGTGGGCGATCGCCGGAAGAAACCAGCGCAAGCTAAATCTTTCCGTCGTTTCCCCCGGACGCGCTTGTAACAGCAATACTTGCCCTCCCTCGCCCCAAGCACGGGCAAAATCGGCAGGGGTTTGACGGTGAATCCCGATTTCGGGAACGGCAAGCGTCAGTTCTTTGTCGTCGCAGGCGTAGAGAATTGCCAAGCTATCGTGATAGCGGATTAAAGCAGGAGTTTTGATCCGCGCGATCGCTTTGCTGGGGACTTGAATTAATTGGGCGCTCATGCCCAACATCTCGGCGATCGCGCCGCAGCTTTGCAAAGAAATTGTCCCGAGAGATTTCTGCTGATTTTCCAATACCCGCCGCACCGTGTCCCGTCGCCACGATACGCCCAAATATTGACACAACATTTGGAAGCAAGCCATTGACGCACCGATTTCTCCCTGTCCGCGCACGAAGGGATATTTTACAGATTTGGTGTTGGTTGCTGGGGCTACTGGGGGTTGTTCTGGGGCGTAGGGAACTTCTAGATCGGTAGGAGCAAGTACGACGGGCATAGTTCGTTCGATTTCCTGGGGTAATTTCACGCCCAGCAGCCGCACCCCTGGCTCTGTAATTGTGGGGGCTGAACCGTTCAGCTCGAAACGGTTGCCGACAATCGCCTCCGCTCCACTACTAATCAGCCAAGTGCGATCGCCACGCAATCGCGTCCCATCTGCTTGCCCTGGGGCTAAATTTAGTACCTCGACGGACGGACTCAGTTGAAATACCAAGTCTTTCAGTTTCGTGGCACTGTCGGCGCGACGTTGGAGTTCTAAACTCAAGAGTTCGCACAATTCCGCATGAGAAAATTGCGCTTTGATGTGTTGGGCAAAAGTCGGTTCGGCTGAAAGACTTGCTAAAAAGTCGGCGGCGGGAATTGCGATACAAATGACTTCCGTAGAGGCGATCGCGGTTTCACAGGGAATGTTGCGAATCAAACCCGCCCAACCTAAGACGGTTTTCGGTTCGACTAAACCCAAACTTACGGGGCTTTGCTGGCGGCGATCGTAGCCTATTAATCTAGCAGTACCTTGGTAGATAACTAACACCTGCGTCGGCATTTTTTCCCGCACGAGTAGCGGTTGCCCGATCCGATAGCGCCACAATTGACATTTCGTTGCTAATTCCTGTAAAGTCGTTGCTGGCAGCGGATGGAATAAATTTGTTTGAGCGAGAAATGCCTGAAATTGAGAGCTAGAAATAGTAGCTGTCATGACGAATTCAGAATTCAAAAGTTAAAAGTCAAAATATGCCAAAATCAGAATTTGCAGCTCGATCGGCTTGATACTGTGCGGGGTCTGACTTGGCTACGGGCAAACGCTAAGACCAAGAAAATTGCAATGGTTCGAGCTGTTGAATTTGTTCGTTCAGCCAGGTTTCAAACATTTCGTTGAGCAAACGCTGCCGCATATTTGCATCTAATTGAGCTGGTAGCAACTTTTCCAGTCGGACGATCGTAAACCAGTTTTCGATCCGAGTCGGTCGCCAAAGCTGCCCTGGTTGACCGATGGAGAGAATTTTGGCAAGAGTTGGATTGAGTTGACTTAATGGCACTGGTCCGATGACTCCGGCTGTATTTGCCTCCGATCCTTTGGAGTATTGTTGTGCCATTTCAGCAAAGGTTTGCTCCCCTTCGAGGATGCGAAAGTAAATTTCTTGTGCCAGCAAACCGTCTGTTGTCCGCAGTAAGGAAAAAATAGCTTGGTCGAAAGCTGCTTTGCGACTCATAAAATAAGACTCGACCTTTGCACTCCAAGTATCTTGTTTGAACTTCTCAATCAGGAGCGATCGCACGGCGACTTCTGCCATCTGTGCCTCACTCATGCCAGCTCTTTTTAACCAAGCTGCTCTTGACTCTGGAGCGTTTATGTGATACTGTCTCTCAAAATGCTCGATTGCTTGTTGGCGTTCGGCTTCGGTACAAAAATAAGGAGCGATCGCGCGATCGATCGCAATTCCCCGCATCAACTGCGGTAGCAATTGATAGCGACTCAATAGAGACGGAATTTCTTGAGTGGGAATGATGCTGTTTAATTGAAACTCTTGTGCCATATCAATATACAGATATATAAATTTACAACCCTAGCTGAAAAATGCATAACATAATTTGTGTTCGACTAGGGTTGCTCATAATTGTCCTTGCGAATACTAATACTAATCTTGATTTAGCCGATCTCGCGGGAAAAGGTAAAAAGTCTTTATTCTTTACTCAATTGGCTTCCCTACTAACTTTTGATTAGCGCTGTATAGGTAAAAATTCCCCACATTAGCTGCATACTAAATTTACTCCCATCTCATCTTATCCATGTCACCTTTAGCGGAATTAGCTTTTCTTTGGCAATCTTTGATTTTTCTTATGACGTTATACTCCAACTATGGAAAATTAAATGACAAAACAACTAAAGTTACAAGAATTTCGGATTTCTTGATAAAAGTTTATTTGCATAGAGCAGGGAGCAGGGATCGAGGGAATCTCGTAGCGAGTGCGATCGCGCTAGGCTAGAACAAGTGGAGTAAGCTGAAGTTACTCCGCTTGTGCGCTTTGCTTGAGATCTACGAGAGGGTTAGGGTGTTATTTGCACAAAATCATCAACTGTAATTTGACTAGCTTGAATCCCTTCGAGAATAGTTACGTGCGTCTGACTTCCTACATCGTTCAACCCTTCAAGCTTCCAGCGAATTTCAATATTCTGCCCAACTTGAACAATATCAAGGTCGCTGAAACTGAAAGGAGGACCATCGATCGTTGTCAGTAGCCCCAATAAATCTCGACCATCCTGAAAGTCTTGGATGATATCGCGATCGCTACTCAAATAGAAGCGATCGACCCCGGAACCACCTTGGAGTACATCGTCGCCCGTACCCCCATTCAAGCGATCGTCACCTGCTCCAGCAATCAAGATATCGTTACCCGAATCGCCATCAAGTTTGTCATCTCCATGACCTGCACGCAACTCATCATCGCCAGCGTCGCCGTAGAGAATGTTGTTGCCTTGAGTGTCTTTTAAGCGATCGTTACCCGCACCACCACTGAGAGTATCGTTGCCTTTGCCGCCGCCGATCGTATCATCGCCATTAGCACCGATTAGGGAATCGTCGCCGTTGTCCCCTTCTAATACATCGTCGCCTCCATCCCCATGCAGAAAATCATTCGCTTCACCTCCATGTAAAGAATCGTTGCCGTCATGACCAAATAAATAATCATTTCCGCTCTCACCGTATAGGGAATTATCCCCTCCACCTCCGTGTAAGGCATCGCTGCCATCGCCTCCTTTTAAGAGATCGTTACCTCCACCGCCATAGAGTGAGTCATTCTCTTGCCCGCCATAGATCTCATCATCCCCAGTTTTGTCAGGTAGAGTATTGTCTCCTTTATAAGATTGGGCAATGACTTCTGGATAGGCTTCTGGAAGCGGAAAGGAACTATCAGCAAACAGAGGACTTTCTCGATTTTTTAGATAGCGATCGAAAAAAGCAGTGAGATAGTCATTAGTAATCTGCGTAACTCGATTGGGATCGATTAGTTCAAAGTTCTCATGTTCGTAAGTTTCAATAGCCGCTTGAGGATTGAAAAAGTAATTCAAGAATTCTGTTAGAGCGCCTAGCTCCATGCCAGAATCTCGCAAAAGCGGAAATAGAAAGGGGACATCACTGGTATAGTGCAAGTGGGTTGTCCCCTTAGTGGTCACTTCATATCCTTCATTTTGAAGATTATTGAATAAGGCTTTATCGTCGGGTTCTCTTGATATTTCATCGGAACTGATTTCTGTACCAAAAGCCACGTTGTTGAACTGTAGATAGGGTTGAGAGAGGCTAGCATTAGGCGTATCACCCCGCAACGTGCCATCTAAATTTGCCCCTGCTTTGAAACGAGGATCGATTGACAAAATCTCAGCGGCAGTTGCACCACCCGTAGACACTCCTAAGACACCGACTCGATCCAAATCTAATCTCCCGTTAAACAATCCTGTTGGATCGTTTCCTGTATTGAATTTTTCCAGCTCGTCCAAGACAAATTGGATATCTCTGGCTCTAGCAGCGACGTTTTGGGCTGCATCAGGTAGGGGAGAGTGGGAAGCAACTCGCCCATCGGGAAGTATATTCAGGGCTGATTCGTAAGTATGGTTAATCGCAACAACGATATAACCTTGACTAGCTAATTCTTCTGCCCTGACGGTGTTAAATTCAGGTAGATCGCCACCGCCGTGAGACAAAAATAGGACTGGATATTCCGATTCTGTTGCTGCAACTGGAGCGTTCTCGACACTATGAGTAGAAATAGATTGAATAAGGTTGACAAAATCTTGCGGCGGTACTCCAAACCCAGATGCAAGCGCACGACTCAATTCTTCACTCATGTAAGGTGCGGTCGTAGCTCCTGGAACTTTTTCACTGGGATACCAAATTTTTGCCGTTATTTCCCGCTTATCATTAGGCTCTTCTGTGAAAGGTTCTTCTCGCTCTGGATCGGCAAAGTCAAGAGAGGTTGTTCCCACGGCATAATTACCAGTTGGAGTTGGGAACGAAGGCGCTTGAGTTGTATTTGTTTCCATAGCAGTAATATCCTGGTTCGTATTTTGGACGACCTGTTCTAGGGCTATCTGTGTTGGTGTTTATCCTACGAATGGAGTGACTGCGTGCAAATCGGTCGCCCAGTCAAATTGGTAAAACCAATCGGTTAGTCTTGAATTTATCCAATCGGTCAGGGTCTTTAGATGACAGCCTTTGCATCGATGCCCGATCTAACCGATCGGTCAATTCCAAATCTGAAGATTGTGATATAGCATCATGGAGTTGAATATCTCTAAAATTTATTTATGGGGCGATCGCTCAAGTCAGGTCAATGGTTGCAATTTATTCAATTAATTTGGCACTTAATTTGGCACTGGCTCAGCCGACACGCTCAATACTGGTTGACCCGCCTTAAATCACGCCCAGACTCAGCGGACTACTTGACTTGGCGGCATCAATTTTTACAAAAGCGATTGCGATTAGGACTATGGTTAGCGTTGTTTTGGCAGTCGCTCGTATCGGCTGAAGGTCTTTACTCTGTTTTGTTTGAGTTTGAGAGATTGAGAGCAGTTGCCTTCAGTACCTATGGAGATGCATCGATCGCGGAGCGATGGAGAGTTGCATCCATTGTTTACTACCTCAGCGCTGTTGTCATTTTATTGGCTTGTGCGATCGGACAAAAAACAACCTGGGGACGACGGTATCCCGAAGCGCTATTTCTACTTTTTGCCTGTTCCTTGAGCAGTCTTACACATATTATTTTCACTTTCGTCAGTCTTCCTGAAACACCACCATCCCTGTTATTTCTCATTTTTGCAGTGCTGGTTCCAGTGCATTGGAGATTGCATTTCATCTATCAAGCCGTAGCCATTGCCTATTATGCGGTTTTTTATCCCATAACTGGTCTGGCTACCCTTGAGTATGCAAAAATCCGCGATCTTTACTCAAGAGAACTTATTATCCAACTCGCCTGTGCTTGCTCGATTAGTATTCTGTCAGTGTACCTATACGAACGCTTGAAGCGATCGGAGTTTGAAGCCAATCGCCAACTACGAATATTTCTGCATTCTGTATCGCACGATCTACAAACTCCAGTTGTGGGCAGCTCAATCGTGTTGAAAAGCTTATTGAATAAAGCTACGAATGAATTAGACGATAAGCTGATAGTCAAGCGATCGACGATCGAACGGTTATTGCAAGGAAGCGATCGCCAGCTCGCCTTAATTAATTCTCTTCTCGAAGCTCACACTGCTGAAACACAAGGTGTTATTCTCCATTGCGAACCGACTCAACTAAAGCCGTTAGTAGATTCAGTCCTCATTAATTTAAACCACAATTTAACCAAAAAACGCATTCAACTGATCGATCGCATCACGGACGATCTGCCTATTGTGAACGCCGACACCAACCAGCTTTGGCGAGTGTTTAGTAACCTGATCGGGAATGCACTTAAGCACAACCCTCATGAAATTCAGTTAACGTTGGATGCGAAAGTGGTGGAATCTAGGCAGATCCAGAGGCAGGTAAGAGTATGGCAGAGTAACGAAGTGGAAAGCGTGAAACTCGTTCAACCTCAAGCTCCAATGCTACTTTGTGTGGTGCAAGATAGCGGCATCGGTATTGCTTTAGAGCAATGCCAGCACTTATTTGAACTCTACGCCCGTGGGACAAAGGCACGATACACGCCAGGATTAGGATTAGGGCTGTATCTCTGCAAGCGAATTGTAGAGGCGCATGGTGGCAAAATTGGCGTTGTTAGTCGTCTGGGTGAAGGATCGACATTTTGGTTCACCTTGCCCTTATACCCAACCCGATCGTAGCGCCACAACCGCTGCTCGCACTCGGTCATCAACTGCTAACTTGTTCATAATGCTGCGAATATGGGCTTTTACAGTGCTGAGGCTAATGTGCAGTGTAGATGCAATTTCAGGGTTGCTACGCCCTTCCACAATTAGCTCTAACACCATACGCTCTCTTTCACTCAGCGGATTCGCCAGTTTAGCACGAGCCGCAGGCTGCAAGTGTTTAACGACGCACTGAGCAATTTGAGGATCGAGATAGGTGGCTCCATCTCGAATGCAGGCGATCGCCATTACCAGCTTTTCTAATCCTAAGCCTTTGACACAATATCCATCTGCCCCGCTCGACAGAGCCGCGATAATTTCCTGTTCTGATTTATGCGAAGTGAGCATCATTACCCGTACCATTGGCAAGCTAGCTTTAATTTTCTGAGTAGCCGCAATGCCATCCAACTCTGGCAAGCCAATATCCATAATCACTAAATCTGGCTTCAGTTCAAGCGCTGCCTCAATAGCAGAATAACCATCTTCCACTTGACCGACAATTAGCAATTGAGGATATTCTTCCAAAAGATGCTCTAAACCCAAACGCATTACTGGGTCATCTTCCACAATTAAGACGTGTAGAGCGGAAAGTTGAAGGCTAAAAGTATTTGTTGAAGGGGGCATGAGCAAGAATCAATTATCGCCTACCGAGCAAATTAAGCAATGACTTTGGCTAACCGGAGAGATAGTACAAGACAATTTCTTACATCAAATCCGTCTGAAAAAACATCTTTTATTTTTATTAAATCCTTGTAACGTAGAACTCTCTAAAAATAAATTCAAGGATTTTTAATCTAAATTTTGTTCGATTGTTTGGTAAACAATCAATACTATAGCAATCTCATTTAAATTTTGAAAGGATTAGGAGAAAAAACGGAGAGCGATATTGGAATTTCCTCAATTTTGTACCTGAATTAACAATCTCAATTAAAAAGTAGAGTATACTGTATACAAAGATGTCGGGAATAAATACTCTAGTCTGAGATAGTGCCAATGGTAGATACTTTATCCCAACTGTCGATAAACAGCGATCGCCTCATCCAGAGCATCGAACAGTTAGCGCAAATTGGCGCTTTGCCTGGTGGAGGAGTGCGTCGGATTGCCTACAGCGCTACGGATATGCAAGCTCGCGATCGGGTGCAACAATGGATGCAAGCCGCAGGGATGAGCGTCAAGATCGATCCGGCTGGCAATATTGTCGGTAAATATCCCGGCAAATATCCCGACGCAGCAGCCTTAGCAACGGGTTCCCACATCGATACCGTACCGAATGGCGGACGCTACGATGGTGCGTTTGGAGTCTTGGCAGGCTTGGAAGTGGTAAGAGTCCTGCAAGAACAGCAAATTCAACTGAATCACTCTCTAGAAGTCATTGTCTTCACCGATGAAGAGGGGACGATGATTGGCAGTAAAGCAATGTCCGGTAGAGTCATTCTCGATCCGGCGACATATCCCCGTGTTGATGGCATCGACATTCAAACTTGTTTGACGCGGGTTGGCGGCGATTGGAGGCGACTGACAGAAGCACGTCGCACCGCCGCAGACATCGCAGCTTTTGTCGAGTTGCACGTCGAGCAAGGACCCGTTTTAGAATGCCTTGGCAAGCAGATCGGTGTTGTGGAAGGAATTGTCGGACAAAGACGCTACATTATTACCGTTAAAGGTAGTTCCAGCCACGCGGGTTCTACACCAATGCAGATGCGACAAGATGCCTTGGTAGCTGCCTCAAGAGTTGTACTGGCAGTGAATAAAATTGCGCATACCCCAGGGGGGCAGCAGGTAGCAACCGTAGGCTGGATGGAAGTTTTACCTAATGCTGCGAATGTCATTCCTGGGTTAGTGAAGATGAGCTTAGATATTCGGGATTTATCCAGCCAGCATCTCGATAATTTAATGGCACAACTGCAAGCAGAGATAGAAACGATCGCCGTTGAAACTCAGACTTATATCGATTTACAACCTCGTTTGCGGAACGAGCCAGCCTTAGCAAAACCGCAGATCCAACAGGCGATCGCGCAAGTGTGCGAAGATTTAAGGCTGAGTTACACCCATCTACCCAGTCGCGCCAGCCATGACGCTCAAGAACTCGCCACTTTCACCGATATGGGGATGATTTTTGTTCCTAGTAAAGCGGGTGTCAGTCATGCTGAAACGGAATTTACTTCGCCACAACAGTGTGCTGAAGGAACGAATGTTTTATTGCATACGTTTTTAGAGTTGGATCGGCAATATCGCTGTCATTAGTCATTGGTCATTAGTCATTGGTGGCATCACGAGTGAGTTTACCAAGGCAGCACTTCACCATTGCTGTGCCAAAAAGTCCCCGTATCATCTAACGACAACTCATCAATTCGGGCTAGCAATCCTTGCACCGATTCTTCCGGGGTAATGCCAGAGGTACTAAAGTTTGTCATGCGGGTTTGGACTAACCCTGGATGGAGAATAGCAACTGCAATTCCCATCGGTTTGAGATCGTGTGCTAAAGACTTACCTGCCATCGATAATGCAGCTTTGGACATCCGGTAGCCATAGGAACCGCCAGAAGTATTATCGCCAATCGATCCCATGCGGCTAGTCATCATCACGACTTTGGAACCCGCTTTGAGATGGGGTAGTAGCTTATGCGTCACACGTAAAGCACCGAGGGCATTGACTTCAAATTGTTTTCGGATACTATCAAAATCTAAATTTTCTAACGTGACGCGCTCGACGATCGCCGCATTGTTAATTAACACATCAATCGGCATTTGTTGCAGGCGATCGCGTAGTTCGATAACAGACGCATCTAAGGTAATATCGATACCAGCTTCGATTTGTACGCCTAATTCCTTTAATTCATCCGAAACACCACGACAGACCGCAATTACGTTCTCTCCTCGTGCTTGCAACTGACGGCAATATTCGTAACCAATCCCGCGATTTGCCCCCGTGACTAAATATGTTGCCATGTTTTTCTCCTCGTCATTCTTTACTTAGAAGACGGTAACGTAAAACGGCGGATGAAAAAGCGATCGGGAATTGCAGTTTCTTTTCCTGGTATGAGACGATGGCGAATGCGCGATTCTGTAACCCAAATTTGCCGACCTGCTAAAGTCAAATTAACAGGCGATTCCATTTTGTCCGCTAAGACTTCGATCTCTTTTGGTTGCGATGCAGGTGTAAGAATGTCGCGGATGCGGAGCAAACGACCGTTACCACTGGCGATCGCACCTTCTAATACTAAGAGCGAACCGTCTGGAGCAATTACCATGCCATCAGGGTTTTCAATCGAGCGTTGCAGTGAAATTGCTTCTACTTGCGTTCCTTGTGGTGATGGAGTCACTTTGAATAGTTTGCCACCGGAAAATAGCCCCACAACTACGATACCGTTAGCGGCTCTGGCAATCCCAGCTAAACCAACTGGTTGAGAGCGCAAGCGATCGTCTTCAGCCCAGACCTGAAGTTGCTTGGCTCCAGGTGCAAGATAGTAAATGCGAGGACGATTGCTATCGGTGAGGTAAACTCCACCCTTGGGATCGATCGCCATATCATTACCGAAACCGCCATTTGGCATCAAAATCACCCGCAACACTTTACCAGTACGAATATCGAGTGCAAATATCCGATGGGGACGGCGAGTGACTTCGCCATTAGCACCGCGCACGCCTAAAAAGTCTGATGAGGCTCCCCACAAAATACCGCGTTGCTCGTCGAGCCGCAGACTATTAGCGGCAAATATTTCATTATTTCCCGAGAAGAAAGTTTCAATCCTGCCATTTGGTTGAATTCGGAGGATTTTGCCGCTTGTCACTGAACCGACATATAGCGTTCCGTCACTAGCGCGGGCAATGCCATTTGGGTATTGAAACCCATTCGGTAAGCCAATGCGAGTGATTTCGCGCGCTGGAGTTAAGCTTGCAGTGGTTAGATCGGGAGATGCGATCGCCCTAGCATTAGAAAGCAGCACAGTAGCAAGTGCAGTTGTGTAGAAAAGCGTTTTCAACATAGCCAAGCATCAGCAAGTCAAAAGTCAAAAGTCAAAATCGTTGCTTTGATGCCAAGTCTACCAGCTATTTCGATCTCCTCTACTCTTGAGTATTAACTTTCTGCGGTAGCAGCCAATTGAGTAACAATGCTGTCAGTCCCCCAGTTGAAGTTGCAGAAGAAAAGATATTTTTCACCAAAGCAGGCTTGTCGTCAAAAATTTCTGGGACGTAAACCACACCCAAACCCAAGACGAGGGAAACAGCAACAATAACTAAAGCGCGACGATCCAATTTTACAGAAGTAATAATGTCCATTCCCGCTACTGCGATCGCGCCAAACATGACTACGGTAGCACCGCCCAAAACAGGCTGAGGTAGCGATTGAAACAAGCCGCCGACAATTGGTAATAAACCCAACACAGCGAGAATTCCGGCAATGAAGAAGCCGACATAACGACTACCTACCCCAGTCATTTGAATCACGCCGTTGTTCTGACTAAATGTGGTTACGGGGAAAGTATTAAATACTGCCGCAGTCACGCAATTAATTCCATCACCCAAAATTCCGCCTTTGATCCGCCGCATGTACAGGCTACCTGAAACGGGTTGTTTCGTAATTGCCGAAGTTGCAGTTAAGTCACCAATTGTTTCAATTGAGGTGAGGATGTAGAGAAATATAAAAGGAATGAAAGAAGCAAAATCAAAACTCATGCCGTAACGCAATGGTATCGGCACGCTAATTAAAGGTAGTTTGCCAAAAATACTGAAATCTACCAGTCCTAAGAGTATTGAGATGATATAACCCACTATCAAACCAATTGCGATCGCCCCCATTCTCAAATAGCGATTGCTGCTGACACTGAAGAAGACAATCACAGCAAGTACCAATCCCGATAACGCGAGATTCTGCACGCTGCCAAACGTACCATTCTTTTGCGCTGCCAATCCTCCCGCCATGCTAATAATTCCAGCTTTAATCAGACTCAGACCGATAATCATCACTACCGTACCGGAGACAATCGGCGAAATGATTTTTTGAGCTAGATGCAAAAAACGGCTGAAGATAATTTGCACGAATGCGCCAAAAAAGCAGACTCCAAAAATTCGTGCTAGCGCTGCTTGTGGTGTTCCGCCTGCTTGTACTACTGCCGTACCAATGCCAACAATCGAACCTAAAAAAGCAAAACTCGTTCCTTGCAAACTCAGCAATCCAGAACCAACTGGACCAAATCTTTTTACCTGAAGAAAAGTAGCAATACCGGAAACAAACAGCGACATACTGATGATGTAACTTGTTTCGGTCGGAGACAGACCTAAAGTAGTAGAAATAATCAGTGGTGGTGTAATAATACCGACAAATGCAGCCAATACGTGCTGGAAAGCTACAAAAACCGCTTCACCGACAGGTGGGCGATCGTTTAAGCCGTAAATCAATTCCGCCGCAACTTCGGGCTGTACTGCTTCTAACTGTTGGTCTTCTAAAGTCGTTTGTGATTCTATTTGTGCCATGCGTTCAGATATCAGGAATTAGATAATTGGTAATTGGTAATTGGTAGTTGGCAAGAGATTTTTTAATTCCGAATTCCGAATTCCGAATTCTGAATTCCCTCAACGCAATGGTCCAGCTAAAATCACTTTAGCGATCGCACCTCTAACATCTGCTGGTTCTTCTTGTGCAAGTTGCTGATACCATTTTTGGGTAATTTCTGGCTCTTTGCCGTGAATCATTTCGGCGCGTTTGCGGGCTTTTTCAACTACAGCGCTAGTCCGTTCTTTCCGGTCTGCTTCGTAGCGTTTTAAGGCATATTCCATACTAATATTTGTTGTGAGCAGGTATTGAGTTAACACCAACCCATCTTCCATTGCTTGACAACCTCCCTGTCCCAAATCTGGACAGGTAGCGTGCGCGGCATCTCCGAGTAAAGCAACTCTACCGCGTACCATCCGGTCAATCGGTCCCACGTCGTGAATTTCTAAACGATTTGTTTTGTGGGGATCGAGACGCTGAATTAAATTTTGGACGGGTTGCGCCCAGCCTTGAAAGTGTTCTATCAATTCGGCGCGGTAGTTTTCGGGGCTAGAAACAGTACCTTTAGGCAAAGGAACGTCAAAAAAGAAGTAGAAGCGATCGCCTGCTACTGGCATCATTGAAGCCCGTTTGTGTTCGCCGACAAAAATTACCCAAGAATTTTTTGCGGCTAAATCTTCACTGGTGGGAACTAAACCATTCCAGTTCACGTAATGACCGTAGTTGGGTTGCACTTCTTGTCCCAATACATACGTGCGCAGAAGCGATCGCACTCCGTCTGCTGCTATAAGTAGATCGCCTGTGGTACGATGTCCGTTCTCAAAAATTGCCGTAACGCTATTCTCGTCTTGTTCGACTGCGATACATTTATGTTCTAGCTTGACTTCGCCGGGATAAGCCTCCAAGAGCATTTGTTGCAAGTCAGCACGGGCGACTGGATAGGGACGCTGCCCGACTTCCTCGACTAAGGGATGCAGATCGATATCGCTTAATACATCCCCCTTAAGGGTAAGATACTGCATCCGATCCATCAAGCCGCCGATCGCCGCCATCTTTTCCCCTAACCCCAGGCGGTTGAGGACTTTTACACCGTTCGACCACAATGAAATCCCCGCACCCGCCGGACGCAATTCTTTTACCCTGTCATAAATCTCGACTTCATACCCTGCCTGACGCAGAGCGATACCTGCGGTTAAACCGCCAATTCCCGCACCGATGATGACAACCTTGAGGTTATACATTGTAACTTTGCCCCTGCGTAACTTGCCCCTATGTAACTTGCCTCTACGTAACTTGTCCCAACTCAGCGACCAAAACAATTCAAAATTTTGAATTTTGCATTTTGCTCATGCTTCTAACTCTGCAAGTTCGTCAGCATTACTATCATCCTGCTCGGTAGCTCCTTCTTTTCGATCGTAAGGTAACAACCAATTTAATAAGATAGCTGTCAGTCCTCCGGCAGAAATTCCAGAAGAGAGAACGTTTTTAATTGCTAGTGGTAATGCATCAACAATTTCCGGCGTGTAAGTCACCCCTAACCCCATTGCCAAGGATGTACCGACAATTACCATCGCACGGCGATCGAGTTCTACTGATGAGAGAATGTTAATCCCGGCGACAACAATTGAGCCGAACATGATAATCGTGGAACCACCCAACACAGCTTGCGGTAAGGTTTGAAAGATCCCACCAACAATTGGAAATAGACCCAAAAAGGCAAGTATGGCTGCAATGTAGTAGCCGATATAGCGACTACCCACACCTGTAATTTGAATCACGCCATTATTCTGACTGAATGTTGTGTTGGGAAATGTATTGAATAATGCTGCAATCAGAGAATTTACGCCATCTCCTAAAATTCCCCCTTTGATTCGCCGCATGTAAGTCGCGCCTTTAATTGGCTCTCCAGATACCGCTGACGTGGCTGTGAGGTCGCCAATCGATTCTACTGTGGTGATGATATAAAGCAGAATAAATGGTACGAAAGCAGCAAAGTCAAAGCTCAGTCCATAACGAAATGGAATTGGCAAGGCGATTAACGGCAAATTTCCCAAACCGCTGAAGTTAACCATACCTAACACGCTTGCCACAGCGTAGCCGACTAGCAGTCCAATGACAACTGAAGCCATTCTCAGCATTGGCTTTTTACTCACGTTCAGCACGATGATGGTCAGCAGTACCAATGTGGCAACGCCTATGTTTTGCAAGCTACCGAAAGTACCGTTTCTTTGCGCTGCTACCCCTCCACCCATACTGATAATCCCCGTTTTGATCAGGGTCAGACCGATGACGCAAACAATCGTACCCGTGACTAGGGGAGAGATAATTTTTCTAACTAGGTGTAAGAAGCGGCTCAAGATTATTTCAATGAACGCGCCAAAGAAGCATAAGCCAAAGATTAAGCTCAACGCGCTTTCTGGGGTTCCTCCGGCTGCGACTACTGCTGTCCCTGCGGAGATAATGGGCACTAGAAAAGAGAAGCTAGTTCCCTGAATGCTGAGCAATCCCGAACCAATCGGTCCAATTTTTCTAGCTTGAATGAATGTCGAGACTCCCGAAATAAACAGTGACATACTGACGACGTAGCTAGTGTCAGTTGGGTTCAGCTTTAAAGCGTTGGCAATCAGCAACGGAGGAGTAATAATACCGACAAAGATCGCTAGAACGTGCTGCATAGCTGCTAGCACTGCTTCGATAAATGGAGGCTTGTCGTTCAGTCCGTAGATTAGCCTATTGACAGGTGCTACAGCATTGCGCTCCTCAGTTTGCGGAGTCGATTGAACACTCACTTTTGCCATTAGGATTCCTCAAATTCAGCGCTTATTTACGAGGTTTATAAAACTATTTTCGTTATTGTCATGCACGCGCGATCGCCTCTTTTCTTCCCAACGATCCCCTGCTGGAGTTTAGTCGATTTTTACTACTAATTTGTCATTAAATCTCAACTCTCTCGCGAGTTTTTGCATTATTTAATACAATTCACGAGCGTTTGTCTCTCCTCTCTTGACTCGCCGACTTGAAATTATTTAGCGATTGAAATACAAATTGTCTCCAGATTTAATATTCTGTATTTTTGGCTACAAAACATCAATTTACAAAAATGTTCGTTTGGTCGCTGTCTAAAATTGTTAAATTACTTCTAGGATTGTCACGTAGTCAGGAAATTGCAGGCATCGAGCATTGCAGTCTAAACATAAACTCGATAGATATGGTATACAGTATACTAAAACTTCTAACAACACAAGCCTGCTGCGGATCTGAAATATTAAGTGGTGCGATCGAAGTGCGATGAATGCGTTTTATGATTTGGACAACTGCTCGAATAATATTGCCATCATTCCCAGTGCAATCAACGCGATCGCGGTTCCAATTAAATCGGTTTTAACCGAACTTAAACGAAAAGCAGGTTGTAGCCAAAATCTCATGAACCGCGTTACCAATGGCATCACCAACCACGTCAAAATTGAGGATGTTATCAGGTTATTCACCAACATCGAACTAGCAGGCGACCAAGACTGCATGATACCAAAAGCAGCAAATACTCTCGATTGCGTCATGACTGTGGGATACAATCCCAGAACTACCGACAAGACTTGCTTCCATGCTGGGAGACCCAAACTCGTTTTCTCTATACCAGACTGGAGAGAAAACCATCCCTCTAAGCCAGTCGTCAATGACTTGAATTTGTAAATTTGGAAAATCTCTCGTCCTGACTCCATCACGCGATCGCGATCGCTTGATTGCAGCCACCGATTTAACCGAGTCGGTGTATCGAAGTGCATGATGGAATACCATTTGACGACTCCATCGCGACATTCCAGAGGCGGACAGAGATCTGTGCGAGTAAACCCCTCGTAATGTGCGGCAGCACTCACTAAGCGATCGTGCCATTTGAGAAAAACAGCTTCTTTCCCCTGTGGCACAATGTATTCGATCGCCACGCTGGAATAAAAAATTTCCTCGTCATCTGAGTTGAACATTAGCTAGTTGGAAGAGTAGAAAATCGTGCCATATTTCAAACTAGCATTTTCGAGCGAAATTCTTTTCCAGAAAGGTTTTTAGCTAGCTGAATACAGCTTTTATCTCTGCTCAAAGAGAGAGCTGACAGAGCAAAAATGTTTCTAAAAACAGATATGTAACAAGAGTTCATCATGTTGTATAATAAAAATGTATCTTAAGGCACGGAAAAAGATTCGGACATACGCTCACAAACCGGACAACTGTAACTTGGGTAATTGTCAAGCGTTGTGGTGACAGGTTTAGAAGTGCCTCCTGCAATGACAGAAATTGAGGAGGACGATTGTGAAAACTCTCAGCCAAACAAGCAACTCTCAGTGGGAAAACTACCAAAAATTAGAACTCATTCCCAGCCGAATTCCTAATCCAGATGGTAAAGCTTCTACATTTAAGTTTGGGTTGGACTTTGCTTGGCGAGTCCTAATTTCCTTACTTGTCGATGAATTAGTCGATCGCGAACAACAAGTAGAGTATATTGAACGGTGCTGGGCTAACAAGGAATTCGAGCAACAAGAAAATTCCACCAGTTCGCTGCAAAAACTTTGGCTGCTGATGAATTAAAATCTCTCAACGTCTGCCAAATGAGATTTTTTGAGTTAGCAATTCTGAAATAACAATCATGTCTAGATCGAAAGTTCGTACGGCGATCTAGACTTTTTTGTAGTTGAAATTACAATTTTTTCACTCAAGTTACACTAGCGTATACAGTATGATTGCAACCCGATCGGGTATTGAAAGCTAAAATTTAAGGATGTGTAATAGACATTCTAACAAGTCTAATTATAGAGTGCGATCGCCACTCTAAAACTGTTTTTTCAATTTTAATTTTGGTTGTAGCAAGACAGAATACTATCTGTTATTGCTAGATTTGTGTGTGTGAGGAGTTATGAATTCAGCTTGTGTTTGTCAATTTAAAGCGACAGCTCAAATAATTTTGCGATCGAGTTTATTAGTGGTAGGTTTTTCAATCGGCGTGTTACCAGTAGAGGCAAATGAGAATAATTTAGAATTATCTCAGACCGATACAGAGACAATGGCACAAGTCACATCTGTCTCTCAGCTTTCAGACGTACAGCCTACAGATTGGGCATTTCAAGCATTACAATTTTTAGTAGAAAGATACGGTTGCATTGCTGGCTATCCTGATGGAACTTATCGCGGTAATCGTGCTTTAACTCGTTATGAATTTGCGGCTGGGTTGAATGCTTGTTTAGACAGGGTTAACGAACTCATTGCTACAGCCAGCGCCGATGTGGTGAGTAAACAAGACTTAGATACCCTGCAAGCTCTGCAAGCAGAATTTGCAGCTGAAATTGCTACTATGCGCCGTCGTGTCGATGCTTTGGAAACACAAACAGCAGAATTAGAAGCAAATCAATTTTCCACGACGACAAAACTAACTGCTAATATCTTCCTCAACGTGACTGGAGCTTTTGCCGACGGAGACATAACAGCAGAGGGAACCAGTGTTTTTGTTCCAGCGCGAGGAGCCGATGGCAGACCTGTACGCCGGACGATTACCGATGACCCGAATGTTACCTTCAGCGATTACCTTTTCCTCAATTTCAACACTTCATTTACAGGTAAGGATAGCCTCGTCACCCAACTCGTAGCCGGGAATGGGAATTCTCCTGCAAATACATTTGCTTCCGCTGGTTTATTTAATACCTTTGGCGTACCTTACACGGATCAAAAAGGTGTCACGGGAGCGGATAATAATGTCGTCGTGCGCGAATTATTCTATAGTTTTCCGGTTGGGGAAAGTCTACAATTTACAGTTGGTCCTCGCGTTAACTGGTTTCGTCATTTTGATAACAACCGCTTCACTTTTTATTTAACCGGAGCAAGTAGCTACAACTCGATTGGTAGTACTCTACTCAATTCCGTCGATAGAGGTTCGGGAGCAGTCGTAGCTTGGGAAATCAACGACCAGTTTAAGTTAACTGCTGGTTATTTAGGCGAGAATACAGAATTTCTTTCTGGTTCTGCGTTCAATACTTCTAGTAATCCTAGCCAAGGTTTATTTAAACCAACTAACACAATTACAGCAGAATTAACCTTTGCTCCTAGCAAGAATCTTAACCTGAGATTTCTCTACAACCGTTCTAATATTCAAGCAGTGAACGGACGGGTAGGTGGCGCAATTGGCGAACCGATTTATGGTTTTGTCGATGATGGGTTTGGCGGTTCAATTGAAGATGCCACAGCTGACACTTTGAACTTTAACTTTGATTGGTTAGTAACTCAAGGCATTGGTTTATTTGGACGTTATACCTATGCCAGCACTGATATTAAACCCACAACCGCCGGACGACTAAATGGAGAAGTTGACGTACAGGCAATTCAAGCAGGATTGGCTTTTCCCGATTTAGGTAAAGAAGGAGCGCTGTTAACATTTTCATATCTCAGACCATTTGCCGTGTTGGATGGTCGAAACTTTTTAGTTTCTGGTGGTGGTGATGGCGGCGTACAATATGAGTTTGAGGCAACTTACTATTATCCAATTACAGATAACATTGCTCTGGTTCCCGCATTTTATTTGATTGCGAATCCGAATAATTTTAGCGATAATCCTAATATTTACGTAGGTAATTTACGCGCTCAGTTCAAGTTTTAAAAAATCAAACATTGTTAGGGGTGCATAGCTGTGCGCTCCTACTGTGATACGATCGCATCTAAACGAAATTTGGCAATCTGAAAAATCTCTTCCAGCACTTGGTTTCTTTCTATGTCAATAGAATTTTGCAACCGTTGTTCAAAAGCGACAAGAATGCTATCTTTTGTGTGGTTTTTAACGGCAATAATAAACGGAAAATCGAACTTATTTTTATAAGCGTGATTCAGAGATAAAAAGCGATCGTATTCTTCAGGTGTAAGACGATCTAATCCTACACCAGCCTGTTCTTGTACCGATGCCATTGCCATTTTTGCTTTACTACCTAAGTCAGGATGTGCCTGAATGAGTTCTATTTGTGCGTCTTGACTGGCAGTTCTGACAACATCTACCATTGTTTGATGTAATTGCGCTACGTTTTTAAACGGTCGCTCGTACCAAGCATGATAGGCGATCGCAGGTGTATCTTCAAACACTGCTCCTAAAATTTCTACAAACTCATCTTGGCTCATTTTGTTAAGTTCTGTTAGAGAAATCATTATCAAGTTACCTAGAAGAGAATTGTCGCGCAAAGACGCAAAGACGCAAAAGTGTTCTTTGCGCCTTCGCGTCTTTGCGCGATCCAAATTAAGCTTAACTACCTCGATAAGTACTATAAGACCAGGGAGAAACGAGTAAGGGAACGTGATAGTGAGAATTAGGATCGGCGATTCCGAATTGTAACGGTACGCGATTGAGAAAAGCTGGCTGAGGTAGGTTATCTATATGTTTGGCGAAATAATCACCGACCGAAAAGATGAGTTCATAAATACCTGTTTTAAGTTCTTCATCAGCTAATAATGGTGTGTCTGTACGACCATCTTTATTAGTATGAATGGTTTTTAAAAGTTGTCTTTCTCCGTCCGAGCCAAGTAACCACAATTCAACTTTCATTTGTCGAGCGGGATAACCTTGAGCTGTGTCTAAGACATGAGTGGTAAGTTTGCCTACCATAGTTATAAATGTAAATAAAAATGGCGATTGCGCTGATGTGTCGTTCAAATTTTAACAGAAATTTAGTGCAATATCTGCGATAGAAATTTTTTGGTTCTCTCTTTTTTCGGGTTATTGAAAAATTCCGATGGTGTGGTATCTTCTATTAAATAACCATCAGTTAGAAAGATAACGCGATCGGCAACTTCGCGAGCAAAACCAACTTCATGAGTCACGCAAACCATCGTCATCCCAGAATTAGCCAGCGATCGCATGACCTGTAATACTTCTTGTACCATTTCTGGGTCGAGGGCTGATGTTGGTTCGTCAAATAACATGACTTTTGGGTTCATTGCCAAAGCGCGAGCGATCGCAACTCGCTGTTGTTGTCCGCCAGATAGTTGTCCTGGATATTTATTCGCTTGATGGTCAATTCCGACTCTTTCTAAAAGTTGCATTGCCATTTCTTCAGCTTTGGCTTTTGTCATTCCGCGCAAATGAATTGGAGCAAGAGTCACATTTTTTAGTACAGTTAAATGAGGAAATAAATTAAATTGTTGAAACACCATTCCCACTTCTCGACGTACGACTTCGATATTTTTGAGATTATGAGAAATCTTCGTTCCATCAATTTCAATACTACCTTTTTGATAAGGTTCTAAACCATTGAAAGTCCGAATAAAAGTTGATTTACCCGAACCAGATGGTCCCATCAAAACCACAACTTCACCTCGATTAACCGTGAGACTAACTCCTTTGAGGACGTGGAAATTATTGCCATACCATTTTTCTACATTTCTAGCAATAATAATTGGTCTCAACTCGGTAGTAGTAATATCATCTAAAGCTGTTGTAGGGCGATCGTATGTCATGATATTTCTTATTTTTGACTTTTGACTTTTGACTTTTTATACGGTAGGTAATTCAGATAGAGGTTCTCCCAACCACTTCTGAGAAAAACTATTCAATTTTCCCGAATTTTTTAAATCTGTAACAATCGTATTGACTTTTTGTAAAAGATCGGCATCGCCACGTCGCACGCCAATGTAACAAGGAGAATTCTTTAGTACAAACTTGTTATCAATTTGTTTATCGGGGTTATCTCGCATTAATTTAGCAGCTACCACGTTGCCAGTTGCAATCAGTTCTACTTGTCCCGATACTAGCGCTGATGCAGTCAAGCTATTACTAGCAAAACGTTTCATTTGAATTCCAGCAGGCAATTTAGACAGTTCTAAATCTTCTAAAGAGCCTTGAGCAACACCTACGGTACGACCTTTCAAGTCCTCCATAGAAGCAACTTTAACATTTTGTCTGCCATAAATCCCTGAGAAAAAAGGAGCATATGGTATGGAAAAATCAATGATTTTGGCTCGTTCTTTGTTCTTACCCAAACTGGAAATCACCATATCTACCCGATTTGTTTGCAAAAACGGAATTCGGTAATTACCAACCACGGGTATTAATTCCAACTCCACCCCTAAACCTTTAGCTATCTCCCGTGCTACATCAATGTCATAGCCGCGCACTTGCATATCTGGACCTACAGCACCAAACGGGGGAAAATCATCTGGAACAGCAACTCTTACCTTACCAGTAGATTGAATTTGTTCTAACGTTGTCCCAGGATTTACACCAGGTAAACTAGCAGCTGACGCAGTACCAGATGTCACCGACATCGATTTGACATAAGATGATTCTGACGAGTTACAAGCAGCAACACTCACCGTCATCAACAAACTTGCGAAAAACAGCGTGATGAATTGCAGCCACTTTTTAGGAATTGCGTTCATTTGAAGTAAATAGGGAGTCGGGAGTCGGAACTAGCCGTTAGACTAATTTTTTCAAGCTTTATACGTCAATCTCCGTTCTAAACTTTGACTTAAAACGGAAAGAGGATAACACAAACAGAAATAAATTAAACCTGCAATTGAAAATACCAACAGCGATCGCAAAGTAACATTATTAATTTGCGCTGCTGCGCGAGATAATTCAGTAAAGCCAATTACAGAAGCTAAAGAAGTTCCTTTGATGACTTGTACGGCAAATCCTACGGTTGGTGCGATCGATAATTTGAGTGCTTGCGGTAAGACAATCAATCTAAGTTTTTTAAAATAGCCAAAACCTAATGCTGATGCTGCTTCCCATTGTCCTTGAGGAATAGCAGCCACAGAACCCCGCCAGATATCTGCTAAAAATGAACTAGTAAAAACCGTTAAAGCTAGAGTTGCTGCTTGTAATGGTGACAAATTAACTCCGAAAACCACAGAGAGTCCGAAGAAGGCAAGAAACAATTGTAATAATAGCGGCGTTCCTTCAAAAAACTCAATGTAAATCCAACTAATGCCTCGAATCCACTGGTTCGGAGAAATCCGCATCAACATGACGAGAAAACCAATAATTCCACCACCAATAAATGCGATCGCAGATAAAATCAGCGTCCACTGGGTAGCAATTATGAGGTTTTTCAAAATGATTGGTATAGTAAATTCATCCATTTTTAGAAAGTCAAAAGTCAAAAGTCAAAAGTCAAAAGTCATGCATTCGTAGGGGCGGGTTTTTATCATAAATATTTGCCGTAGTCTCAAGTGTTGGACAAACCCGCCCGTACACCAGTCAAAAGTCATGCATTCGTAGGGGCGGGTTTTTATCATAAATATTTGCCGTAGTCTTAAGTGTTGGACAAACCCGCCCGTACACCAGCCAAGATGTTATGTGTATGATGGATTAGCGTCTGTATTTGGCAAATTCAAAAAATCGTTTTTCTATAGCGTAAGTCAATCCTTTAATTAACCAAACAATAGCTAGATAAATGAGAGAAATCGTGAAGTAAATCTCAAAACTGCGGAAAGTTCGGGAATTCAGATAGTCTCCAGCAAATGTTAAGTCTTCAGCTGCAATTTGAGAGACAACGCTAGTAAATAAAACCGCCAGAATAATTTGACCAACTAAAGCTGGATAAATGTTTGATAATGCCGGAGTTAAAACAATATAGCGAAACACCGATAAGGGTTTGAATCCTAGTGCCAAGCCTGCTTCAACTTGCCCTTTATGAATGCTTTCTACACCTGCTCTGACGATTTCTGTAGAATAAGCCCCAAAGTTGACAGCTAGTGATAAAATTGCTGCTTGTTCTGCTGTTAGCTTAATACCTAAATTCGGTAATCCGAAAAATATAAAGAAAAGTTGGATTAAAAATGGCGTATTTCTGATAGCCTCAACATAGGCGATCGCCAACCAGTTCAAAAACCGATTTTCAGAGGTTCTAAATAACGCTCCAACGATGCCAATAATCAATCCAAAGGCGATCGCAATTAACGATAACCTAATGGTGACAAATGCTCCTGCCGTAAACAAACCTATGTTATTCCAAATAACTGAAAAATCAAAGGTATAGCTCATAGTAGCAAGTCAAAAGTCAAAAGTTAGAAGTCAAAAGTTAGCGCGATCGCGCCAAATACTTGCAGTAGCTTAGCAATAGTAATGCTAACTTTTAAGTCAGTTACATAACTTTGAATACTGTATACAATTATCGTCTTTTGTTCTGTGTAGGTCGATACAAGTCACTCTTGATAGCAATTCTCGATTGCGTGTTTTACCCAATTGAAAGCCGCTATGAAAGCAGAAATCATGTAGAAGAATCTGAAGCTGCGAGGAGTAATTCCATGCTTGTTCGCTATTTTGTCAGAATTTCGTGACTATTAAACTGAGATTTCAACCGATTTTCAGAAAATTTAGTTACAATAGATACAGAAAATAAATCGTTCATCTCTCTTAAAAACACTCTTCACCAGATGCTGAGAGAGACGGAAGTAAGGAGATATCCAGAAGGAACGCACGCGAAGTTATTACCTGATTCCTTCAGGAGGCGAGATCGTGATGAATTATCAACAAAAAATTCAAAAACTAGAACAAATTTACAACTACAAACCAGAACCGCAACACAATCAACCAACTCGCACATCGTGGTTGAAAAAGATGTGGCGATCGCTCGTTACAGCTTGGAGTCACAATGCAGAAATGCGAGTGTGGAAAACAGAAGATAAAACAGGTCGTTCGTTGTGGAAGCTTTACGACCCGATAACAGGCGAAACGTTTGACTTTAACTCAGAAAATGAAATCAGAACTTGGATTGAAGAATCATACAATCGTCCGCCAGTGGGAGAAAGATGCTTCCGACCCTTTTGCAGCTAGTCAGGATTGATGGGAACGCATAGCCATGCGTTCCCACTACCCTACTGTGGTAAAGTGGTTGAAGTGCAAACAGATAATTGACTGAAACGCAGCAAACAGTCTAATCCTTCAGATAAACTCGGTGGCGCATCGCGCAGCTGACGATGCATCCGTAATATGACCTCTTCAGGAACTTGGCGATCGCGCCGTCGATTTCGCGCTAGACACAACCATACAGGAGTATCGACCCACAGACCTACAATCTGCTTCAACCCCGCAGCACGAGCGTAAACGATGACTTCTCGCCGATGTCTGCGTTGGGCATTAGTCGCATCGTAAATTGCCGTACTAACTTCGCCGCGAGAAATTTGAATCGCAGCGCTTTGAAATTGCCGTTGCACCTCGCGCCAAACTAGCAACCATTCCCCCTGAATCACCTCATTACCAAATAGGCGTTCTCGAATTTTGTCAGTTGAGATGAGTTGTAGCTTTGGGTCTGCTGCTACCAGTTGTCCTACTAAAGTAGATTTTCCACTCCCTGGTAAACCAACGAGCAGAATTAGAGAGTAGGGAGTAGAGAGTAAACCCGTGTACGACTGATCTAATGCCCCCTTGTTAAGGGGGTTGGGGGATCGTGCTTCCACTCACTACTCACCACTCACCACTAAATCACTGTCCCATCCGAAATCACGGCGTTTTTCAGCACGACTACAATGCCACTGCGGATATAGAAGCCTTCGCTTTCTCGATCTGCTTCTTCAACCCTATCTTTGTTAATGATGCGGACATCACAGCCGATCCGGGCATTTTTGTCAATGATTGCCCGCCGGATAATGGTGTTAGCACCAATTCCCAGGGGAACGTTCTCGATTTCGCCATCTGCACAGACTGTCTGTCTTTCTTCTATATGGGGATCGTAGAGATCTGCCCCCATGAGTAGCGCATCTTCTACAATCGAGCCTGCTTGGATGATCGATCGCACGCCTAAGACTGAATGATGTACGCGACAGTTTTTCAAAATACAACCGTCGCCAACGATTGATTCTGTCACCTGACAATCCATCATTTTAGTAGGAGGCAAGTAACGAGCGCGAGTGTAAATTGGTGCTTCTTCCTCGTAGAAGCTAAAAGCTGGATAGGGTTGCTTTGTCAACGATAAGTTAGCATCGTAGAACGCCTCAATCGTTCCGATGTCTTCCCAGTAATCGTTAAACAAGTAGGCTTGAATGTTGTACTCTTTCGCACAAGCTGGCAGAATTTCCTTCCCAAAATCAGTTTGTTCTGGCGCTTCTTTCAGCAACTTGATTAAGACATCGCGCTTGAAAACATAAATCCCCATCGAAGCAATGTATGGTTTTTGCTTCGCCTCTTCTGGATCTAGCCCCAATACTGTAGTATCAACTTGCATTTTCAGCAGTGCATCACCTTTGGGTTTTTCGCTAAAGTCGATCACCCGTCCCGCACTGTCAATTTTCATCAAGCCAAAGTCAGAAGCGCGACGTTGTTCGATCGGGATTACCGAAAGAGTCACATCAGCACCAGTTTCGCGGTGACGCTCGACGAATTGGCGATAGTCCATGCGATAAAGGTGATCTCCCGACAAGATCAAATATTCGTCTACGTTCCACTCTTCCATCAACCAAAGATACTGACGCACTGCATCTGCCGTACCCTGGAACCAGTTAGTGCTGTACTGCGTTTGTTGAGCCGCCAGGACTTCTACAAAGCCTTCAGTAAAACCAGAAAAGGTGTATGCACGGGCGATGTGGCGATTGAGTGAAGCCGAGTTGAATTGTGTTAAAACGTATATCTTGTAGATCTCTGAGTTAATACAATTACTGACAGGAATATCGATTAAGCGGTACTTCCCTGCTAATGGTACGGCTGGCTTAGCTCGCAGCTTAGTCAGCGGATAAAGACGAGTTCCAGCACCGCCACCGAGAATAATTCCTAGTACTTTTTTCACAAATTCCTCCCGACTGCCTTTCGTTCCCAAAATTAGTGTAGAGGACTAGGTGTAAAAGTTGTTAAGAATCTAGAGGCAGAAATTTGTCAGCACTACACATGAAGAATTCCTGGGAGTCTGGGGCGATCGCGGTTAGCTCGGCTTTGGCAGGCATAGAGCAGTTGAGCAGCAGCGACAACTGCGTTAAGCGTCGCTAACGCACTTCCCAAACTCCAAAACGATCGTAAAATTTGGTGTGGTGCTACCGCTAGTCGTAGTTTTCCCCATCTTTAGGGAGTAGGGAGCAGGGAGCAGGGGAGAAGAGAGCTGGGGGAGCAGAGGGGTAGAGGGGCATAACTGTCAAAAAGCGATCGCGACATTCACCCCCTGGTTAGAGCCACAGAATGAAGAGTATTTGTACCTTGTCAATGAAGGGCTAGAAAGTGACTATGGAGATTACCACCCCAGACTGGGTAAAACACGCTGTTTTCTATCAAATTTTTCCCGATCGCTTTGCTAAGAGTCAACAACCCCGCAAGCGGCTGTTAAAAAACGCTACTTGGGAAGAATGGGAAGAAATGCCCACTCTTCAAGGTTACAAGGGTGGCGATCTCTGGGGTGTGATGGAGCAATTAGATTATTTGCAAACGTTAGGCATTAACGCCATCTACTTCACCCCAATCTTTCAATCTGCTAGCAATCACCGCTATCACACCCACGACTACTATCGAGTCGATCCGATGTTAGGCGGAGATGAAGCTTTTCAAGAATTGCTAGAAGCTTGTCACAGCCGCGATATTAAGGTTGTCTTGGATGGAGTCTTCAATCATGCCAGTCGGGGCTTTTTCTTTTTTCACGACATTCTCGAAAATGGTTCCTACTCTCCTTGGGTAGATTGGTTCAAGATTGAAAAATGGCCCTTGTGTCCCTATGATGGCGATCGCCCCGCTAATTACGAAGGCTGGGCGGGAAATCGCGCTTTACCCGTGTTCAATCACGATAATCCAGAAGTGCGAGAATACATCATGGAGATTGCCGAATATTGGCTGAAATTCGGCATCGACGGCTGGCGGTTAGATGTGCCGTTTGAAATTAGAACTCCTGGTTTTTGGCAAGAGTTTCGCGATCGCGTCAAAGCCATCAACCCCGATGCTTATATTGTCGGCGAAGTGTGGGAAGATTCGCGAGAATGGCTGGACGGTACGCAATTTGACGGCGTGATGAATTACTTGTTTGCCGCACCGACAATCGCTTTTACGGCTGGCGATCGCGTGGATATGACACAAGTACAAGACCGTTCCTACTATCCCTATCCGCCCCTGTTTGCGGCTGAATATGCCACAAAAATGCAAGAATTGCTGCAATTGTATCCTTGGGAAATTCAGTTAACGCAGCTGAATTTACTTGCCAGCCACGACACGGCGAGACTAATTTCTATTGCTGGAGGCGATCGCCCTAGTGTTGAACTTGCTACCCTGCTGTTACTAACATTTCCCGGCGCTCCTAGCATCTACTATGGTGACGAAGTTGGTTTACCAGGCAAAATCGATCCAGACTCTCGGCGCGGTTTTCCCCTCGAAGCCACTTGGGATCGGGAAATTCTCGAATACCACCGTCAGTTGATTGCCTTACGCCATGCATATCCTGCCTTGCGTACGGGAGATTATCAAGTATTACACGCACACGGCTTAGTCTATGTTTTTGCTAGAACTTTAGGCTCAGAAGAAATTGTCGTAGCTGTCAATGCTGGTACTGACTCCGCGCACGTTAGCTTGGACATAAGTAAGTTGCGATCGCACCCCAGCAAGTTGTTATTTGGTAGTGCAGAAATCGAGGCTGTTGCTGATGGATTGCAAATGAATTTGAATCTACCCCCAAGGGCAGGTGGTATTTTGGTATAAAAATGCAGAGGAGTTTTACGATCTCGTTTGGCATTTGAATACAATGCGTTTGTAGGGGCGCACAGCGGTGCGCCCCTACACCTTGGTAAATCCGTCCTACAGTAATATTGGCGTTCAAAAAAATGATTCTTACTGAAATAAACTTGGCAATAGGCTAGAACCGCGCCAGAAGGCATAAATTAAAAAGGCAAACGCTAAAGTAATGAAAACAGTATATATATAGCTAACACACATCAATAATCCATCATCTTCTAGCGTTGCTACTGCCAATACTAAAATGCCAATCGTCGGAAAAGAGTTTGTCAGGGGAATTGGTAACATTAATAAAATCGCCAACCAAGCAATACAAAGTCCGTTAAATTGCCAAATATAAGAATTTCCCGCTATTTTCAACATGCGAGGACGAACAATTCTTTCTAGCAATCTGGTACACCTTTTCAAGTTTTGTAACAATTGCTGAGCAAACCAGCGCGGAAATTTGAATTGAGCGACTTTTTTCGGCAACCAAGGCGATCGCCTACCTAATGCCATTTGTAGCGATAAAATTAAGCAGGCTGTTCCAGGTATGCCAGTGAAACCAGGCGGATGAGGAAATAAAAATGGTAATACAAGTAAGGCAATAACCAGGCTAAAACCTCGTTCTGAAGTTCCCACCAAAATATCGCTTAAAGTTAAAGGTTGTTGAGATAGTTTTTCTAGTAAAGATTTAATATCTTGCGAAAATTTTAAATGCATGTTAGCTAAGTCGTAAGTCGTAAATTAGAAATAAAACCACTCAATACTTGTGCCATTGTTCGCTGCTCTTTGCTGTCTTAATTTTCCTTACTCGATCGCTCCAGTACTAATCTGGTACTAAAACTGCTACAGCTTGGGGAATGACGCGAAATTCGGCGGGGGTGTAAGCGGTGATTTCTCCATCGGTATTAATGGGGCGGGGTTTTCTAGTCGAAATGCGGATTTTTTGACCGTGTAAGGTACGAACTCCAGATAAAGCTGTATGCCTACCTTGACGCATTGTGGGTAATAAAGGAATCATCTGCCACCAGTGACGCAATTCCAGACTGTATAAGTCTAGCCTGCGATCGTCGATCGCCGCATCGTGAGTGACTGCCATGCCACCACCGTAATAGCGTCCGTTACCAACGGCAATTTGTACGGTTTTGACTCGAATCGCATCTTGATTATTTATCTGAATTTCGGCTCTGAAGGGTCGAGATTGCCAGAGAACTTGAATTGCTGCCATTGCATAGGCTAAAACTCCCCAACGACGTTTAGACTCTTTCGTCAGTTTTTTAGCGATTTGGACGCTCAGACCAAGGCTAGCAACGTTAAAAAAATGCTTGCCATTCACCCAACCTAAGTCAATCCAACGGACTTTTTTATTTGCAATAATCTCACACGCTTCAGGGAGAGAATTGGGAATTTCCAACGTTCGAGCTAGATCGTTAGCAGTCCCTAGAGGTAATATTCCTAAAGGCAATCTAGTCTCAACTAACGCATCTACTGCTGCGTTGAGCGTACCATCTCCACCACCAATAATTACTAAGTCTACTTGATGGCGATGGTAGCGGATCAGTTCGGGTAATTGCCGAGGATGTTCTATTGGCTTTTCTAATAACTCTAAATCTAACTGCTGTAACTGTTCTATGGCAGCGGCGATCCGCTGCTGTCCGTGACGGGCATGATGATTGACTAGCAGTAAGGCTCGCTGTTTCACGGTCGATTGCAGGTGAAGGTTGCTGCCATGCCTTTGAACGCGCATTGGGAGGCGATCGCGGCTAAGGCTTAATACTAATTTTATCTAAATTAAATCTTTTGATAAACATATTTTGCTCTAAGACAAGTTAAAAGCAATTTAATTCACAATATCTGACATAAATAAATAGTAAGGTGGGCAACGTCCACCTTACTATTCTTCTAATTTCTGATAGATATATAAAACCTGAACGATTTTGATGAAACCGCATTCATTTTAATTTTCGAGAGACATGCCGTTGTCCGCTTTAAATAAAAATGATTTCATATTCGGTAGTAGGGTACGTTATTAACGCACCCTACACAACTGGTCACAACAAGCCCCGATAACGAATAAAAACTAATATAACCGCCCAAGAACCCAAGGCGACTTTGACTGCTACTAAAAAGTTGAGTATGGGGAGAACTCCCCCGCTGAAAAGTGCGCCCAACTCTCCGTGCGGTAGTTCGTATCCAGACAGAGTTATCGCCGCTAGGACAACGAAAATCAGTACCGAAACTTTCTCCCATGTAGCAGCGTGCCAGCGCTTGTAGATCTCTTGCATCTTCTCTGGTGATGAAGTAATCGCCACCAGACCGATCGCCGTTCCTCCCGCTACCCCAGCCGCAAAACCGCCGCCTGGACTTAAATGCCCCCGAATCGCCAGTTCGATCCCTACCAAAGCTGCAATTGTCGCCCCTAATCGTGCCAGCACAATTGATGGCTGATCCGTGAAACGATAGACTTTGGTGGGTGGCTTTTCATTCGCTAGCAAAAAATGAGCGCCCATAATTGCGATCGTAAATACGACTACCTCAAAGATGGTGTCGTACAGCCGATTTCTAAAAATAATCCCAGAAACCGCATTGGGTACTCCACTATCTTGAACGACCGATTCGACAATTGACAGTGACAAATCTGGTGCGGGATTGGACATGATGAGGATTTTGACAAACAAGGCTATTCCTGCGGCAATGTAAACCCATTTCATGAATGCTTCTCCTTTGGCGCGCTGACATAGGTAAGGCTTATTGCAGGTGATGAAAGTTCGGCTTGCATGATGTCATAGATCCGCTGCACTCTGGTGACGGTATGGTAGGGTTGTTTTTCCGCATCAGGCGTTGTGCAATCTATATCTTCGGGTCGCGTACAAGTTGCGTGTACTTCTTTCTCCATCAGCGCTTGGTACAAATCCTGTGAATCTTTGTAGGTCACTAACTCAAGTCGCATGTGACGTTTGCCCAAAATTGCCCGTAAGTCATCTAGCAGTTGCCCAAAATGGCGATCGCCTTCGCTGTCTGTCGCGATCGCGCCTTCTGCAAGTACGCCCAGACGCATCACCATTGACGATCGCACCGCCACTGCATAGAGAGTAATCGCTAGCATCGTACCGACTAATGCTTCGGTCAAAGACACATCTGCTGCCCCCAACACTGCATAGACCATTGCTGCCACGGCTCCCAAGATGCCACGAATCACCAAGGCATGATATGGATTGACCTGAAAGACTACCATCGACGCGGACAGCGGTAGCAGAGCGACTAAGAAATAGATATAACTATCCATCATTGCTACCCCCACTAGTGGAACAGTATGCCAACACGTACCCCAGCACTGTATTCCAAATCGCTAGGGAGATAATGGCAAGGATCAGTAACGGCGATTCGCGGGGTCGTTGCAACAGCAGCCCGATGATGATACTCATCGATCCGAGCGTATCTGCAACTGAAAGACCATGTAGCTTAAATAATAGCGATCGCTTGCCTAGCAGGGGGAAGGTTCCCCAAAACCAGAAAAAGATTCCTATGCCTATGCAGGTATAACTAATTATGTCGATTATGTCGATCGCCATATCATCCATTTGATACATCGCTCATTCGTTTGATTACTTGTGCCAGCAGCATGAGTGAAGCATTCCCCACACTCAGAATGATGACTCCTACCACACCAATCCACCAATCGTCACGCAAGACGGATACAACCAAGATCGTGACTGATGCTTTAGTTGCTGTACTAGCAAAAGCCAACATTGTCTGCCAGATATCGTCATCCTTACACGCTACGTAGATGGGGATGAGCAACGCCAAAATCATTGCAATTAGTACCAGGTTCATGTCTTCCTCCGTCGAACATGATGTACTTCGTACCAGCCATCTTCGCGGTATTTCAAAACAATCGTCTTTGGCGTAAAGGTAATCAGGAAAATATCTAGAAATATCAAACCTGGTGTCCGTCGCGGTGGGACTCGTTCTAGGGTGACTTCTTCTTCGTTATGCGGACGAAAGATAATTTCAAATGCCTCAATGTACGCCTGCGGAATCGCTATGATAATCTTCCCCAGCGCCCGCAACCAATCCTTTAATGCTGCTCGCGATTTGGGGCTTCCTGGCAACAGGAAGGCAACGGCAACGCCGATGATGATATTTGCCACACTAAAATTGGCAGTCAGCAAAAACCAGATAGCCAGTCGTAATATTAGATTTAGATAACCGATCGTGTCCATACCATCCAGAAAAGCAGGATTAACATCAAACTCATCACACCGATGAGATGCTCGAATTGTTCGAGCATACGCGGTAGCTTGAGGACTGAGCGTCGAAAGACCGTAAAATATGCCAACCAGCCAACGCCAACGATCGCTAGTGCTTTGGCAATATTCTCAACGGTGTAAGCTTTGTAATACACGACGTTTGCCACAATCAGCGCACCGAGTAACAATACTATTGCCGTCCAAAAACCAGGTTTTGCCTCTTGCCCTTCTTGTCGCTGGTGGGGTAGAAATATAAATCTGGCATATGCTATTGCCGTTCCTACAGCCGCAACGTTCATCGCGATCGCTTGCCAGGGCAGCAAATTTTTTGTCGTCAACACTTTTGCCCCAAAGCCAGACAGCATGGGAAAGCCTGAAATTGAAAAGCTAGCCAAAACCAGAGCAATCCAAATTGTAGTGTCGATCGGCTGATGTTGCAGTTCCTTAAAGCTGCGGCTTGGCAGATTACCCGCGATCAGAAAGAGTGCCGATTTGACTAGCCCATGTGTCAACGCATAAAAGCCACCCACTTCAGGCGCAGCCAGGATAAAGCCTAACTGCGAAACTGTACTCAATGCCAGCATTCTCTTGGTGTCTTTTTCAAAAACCGCATAGAACACTCCTAGCAGCGCCGTCCCAACTCCGAAGATCCTAACTATCGGATCGATCTCTTCCAAGGTTAGCGCGCAACGCACTAGCGGATAGACACCAGCTTTGACCACAATTCCTGACAGCATTGCCGACACTGGCGTTTCCGATTCGGAGTGAGTTAACGGCAACCACAATCCAGATACAAAAACTCCCCCTTTTACCAAGAGTCCTAAAAAGATCAGGGCAAGTGCTTCTGGAGGTGCGCCGCGCAATCCTGCAAACGCGAACGAATGATGTGCTTTATAGACCAGCACCGCGCCAACTAGATAAAACAGCATTGACACGTTGCTGACAAACAGATAGCGCAAGCCAACCCAAATCGAGCGATCGCTTCGAGGATAGGCAATTAAGAGAAATGCGGCAATCCCGCTGACTTCTAACGCTACATATAAACTAATAAAATCCGTACAGACAAACGCAGCATTGACGCTGCCATGCAGAATGATAGTTTGGGCGTAAAAAAAAGCCGTTTTCCCACTGCGCCAACAGTAGAGAATGACCGCCGCCGTTACCAGCGCATTTGTCAAGATAAAGTAGCCGCTTAATTGGTCGATTGCCAATGTAACGCCGAAATTATCTAGTAAATTTAGTGTCAGCGGTGACTGTAAGTTAAATAATAACAATGCATATGCGGCAGAAGCAGAAGCCATGCCCAATGCAAGATACCGATCGAGTTTGGGGATTAGAGAAGCGACAAATCCGACAAAAAATGGTAGGGCGATCCAGGCGATCGAAATGGTACTCATGGCGTATTACTCTTCTCGATCTCGTTGCTTTCTAATGTCGGATTATCGCGCGACAATTTCATGACACCGACTAGCATCACAGCTTGAATCGAAAAGCCGATGACGATCGCTGTCAATATGACTGCTTGAGGAACCGGGTCGGAGTAAGCGACATTTTTGACATCTGAAATAATCGGTGCGAACAAGCCATCTCGCGATGCAATCAGTATGTAGTAGGAGATGACCCCCGTACTCATGACATCCATCGAGACGATCTTCATCACAAGATTCTTTTTGAAGATAATGCCGAAAAATCCACACAATATTGTTGCTAATACGCACGCTTCTAACACGAGGATTGCCTGTTGAGTAAAGGTCGATCGTAGAGGTTTATTGCAATACAGATTTCAACTAAATGTTGTCAATTGTCCCAACACACTTCACACTTCATGACACCAGAATTTACGAGCGATCGCAAGTATTTGCCAGTGTTTCTAGTCAGGTAGGCATTGCCCACCTTACCACTTGACTATATTTAAATGTTAATATTAATTTGTTTTTTTTGTAAATTATGTAAATTGTTTAAATAGTGGCGATCGCGCTCAAATTCAACCAACATCAAGCTTACTAAGATGTATACTTCTTTTCTATATATTACCTACGATCTTCTCTATGCTTTCTGTTCATTTGTCGAATGAGCCAGTAGCTAATTGAGAGGGCAAAACTAGCCGTTGCTAGACCAATTAAATCTATACCTGTAGCTTTACTAAAATCAAAAATAATTAGTTTGCGAGCTACAGCAATCAAAGCAGTGACAATTACGAGTTCAACTTGGACGACATGTTTTCTGAGATAAGCAGTAATATTTTCCAACAATTCTAAAGCAATCAAAATATTCAGGAACATTCCGAAAATTTCAATTAGAGTCTTATTAAAAAAGCCGACTGGCTCTCTAAATAAATCTTGATATAAAAATATAATTAGATCTACTAAAGAAACTAATATGACACCTACTAGAGCGAGTGACAAAACTTTTGAAACCAGGTTTTCAATCAGGTGAATGCTTTTGAGGAAAGCTTCATCTGCAAATAACGCTTTAGTTGAAATTGCTAGTTTTTTCCAAGGACTTATCATGCTCTTGAACTCGCATTAGATGGAAGGCGATCGCGTTTCTGCCTACCGATACTAACTAATATCTCATTGTTTCGGTGCATCAGCATAGCGATCGCCTGAGAAATCAGTTATCAGTTGTCAGTTATCGCCTGACCAGTGGCTAAACCACAACTAGAAATCTGGTTCTACCAGCTACTTACCAATGACAAATGACAAATGACATTAAAGTTATTGTTGCAGTGCCGGATCGCTGAAATCGCTCAAATCAGGGCGTGAGGCATTTCCAACATCGGCAGTAACCCTATCGTTACCATTTACAAATGCAACTGCTTGTTGCAATGCAGGATAGTGACTCAGGCAAGTGTGGGTTTGTGAGACTAGAGCATAGTAAAATGTCCTAAAAAACCATGCAGTGTCCATTGTGTAGTCATCCCAAAACTCATAAACACGGAAAAACGAGTAAGGGTAGTCAACGCTATTGTTGCCCAAACAGAAGTGCAAACATTTACTGATACCTTTGACACAATTTACCCAGGGCGGCAAGTCACAGAGGAGGAAGTACGGATTGTCTTACAGTCGCATTGTGAGGGAACTAGCTTACGAGGTATTGGTCGGGTGAGTGGACTTTCCTACAACTATTGAGTTAGTTTGGTTCGAGCTGAAGCGTCAAAAAGCCCAACTAGTTCATAATGCTGAAGTACAAGCTGTCGATCCGGATGCCGTTACTGCGGATGAATTGTGGTCATTTATTAAAAAAAGCACTTCATCACTGCTTGCCCGAAGAACTTGAAGCAGGAGACTGTTGGATAGCCCTAAGTCTAGCTCAGTTGAGTGGATTAATTCTCTCTGGTGCTCAAAGGGCAGACCTAACCTCAGAACCTTGGACTTGGAAAGATATAGCAGTTTATCCCACGCTTTGCTGAGTCACTATCCATAAAACTCCGCTTGAACACCAAAAATCCGGGGTCATGACCCAGCTTTTTGAGTTGGTGTCGTCTCGATTCAACAGCCGTCTGGCCCGCAGAAACTATGCCCGTACAGGACCTCCGCATCACAGATGTAGATCATGCCCGCATAATCGAGGAAAAACTTCACTGCGACCTGATCCGCGATATCCTCGGCCATATCCCGATCGGGGGTGAGTATCTCGAACTTCACATTAGCCTGGGTGTCAGAAACGATCGGTTGTCCCGAAGATCGCACGTTGCGACTGCCTTTACCGCCAGTCTCCACCACCGTGTAACCGGTCGCTCCAGATTCATCGATGATCTTGGCGATCTTTTTCAGCAGAACCTTTTCCGTGACGATGACGAGCTTTTTGGCTGGCTTGGCCATGTTAGTTACCTCCTTACCTATCTATATCAATCTTATACATTGAGCTACTGGATCTGCCGGATCGAGGGAGCGCCGACAGACCGCGACCAGTCTAGGATTAGAGTCCGCCGATCGCTTGGGCGAGACCGACGAAGAACGGGATGCACAAGCCGATCGCAATTGGCGTACCGATGGCTGTGGACGCGCCTATATAGGCGGAGGGATTGGCTGACGGGATGCCAGCTCGCAACGTGGGCGGACCTGAAATGTCTGAACTAGAGGCGGCAATGACAGCTAGAATCACAACGCCGCCCATGCTGAAGTTCATGGTGTAGTGGGCAATCATGCCGAGACCGAAGGCGAGCAGCCCATGAATAAACGGTGCCACCACGCTATACACGACATACCACTGAGCCACCTTGCGCAGTTCGCCAATCCTTGACCAAGCCTCCATACCCATGACTAGCATCAAGACCGAAAGCAAGCCGCGAAAGAGGGGATCGTAGAAGCTTTTATAGACACTTTCCGGCTGGGTGAATATGCCAAGAGCGAGACCTAACAACATTGCCGATAAGGCAGGACCCCGAAGGCTTTCCTGGACAATCGGCCATATCTTGACCCGATTATCCGCAGGAGCCTGCTGCTGGCTGAGATACTCTTGGCGGCTGCTGGGATAATCCTGTTTATCGGCATAATCGCCCGCAGCAATGGGCTGCTTGCTGAGATACTCCTGCTTGGTAGCTTTGGCTGCTGCCCTATGCTTCTTCTTGTTAAGATAAATGTTGGCTACAACAATTGCAGTTACGAGCGCTGGGATGTCCATGAAGGGATAGAGTGCGCCAGCCCAAGCCTCGTATGAAATTTTTTGTTCTTCCAGTACCGTCAGACCAGCAGCCATAGTGGAGCCACTCACGGCTCCAAACAACCCCCCAGTCGCGATCGCATCGACGACTTTGACCTTCGGCAGCTTGGCTAATGTATAACGCGCGATGAATACAACAGTAATCCCTACTACTACAGCACAGATCATGGGTAACACCATATCTGCCAGGTTGGAATTACGGATGGCAATTCCACCGGTCAGACCGATTTTGGTGAGCAGCATGAAGACGATGATCGCACAAATCGACTCAGGAATTACCAATTCGCTTCCGAGAGCAGCAATGACCATCCCACCAATCAAAAAGGCGAGTGTTGGGGACTGTAACTGCTTGACGAAGTCCATTACAAAAAAGGACCAAAAATCCACGAATACCTCCTTGTGCCTCCTCTGATGAGGAGTATTGCAATAAGTGAACTAAACGAACGTTTCAAGGGTTAAAGAGAGTAAGAGCGAGGCACTACAACACAGGTGTTGCACGATAACCTATAAACAGGGCTTACGGTTATTGCCTCGATCAGTTTAGAGAGCAACGTTGGGATACCGCCAAACAACGCTGCAAAAAAACCAACGCAGACTGCACCGTAAAGCCCAGCAACGGCTCCAGCACCAGAGGCAACGCCGAATGCCAATGCTAGGGGCAAGGAAACGAGCGCCGTAGTTAAACCACCAAATAAATCGCCTCGTAAATTTCTGAAGTGAATTTTGTTTGTTATTTGCATGAGAAAGAGACGAAAGACAACAGCAAACTAAGCGACCTGATGACATAGAGTCAAAGCTATTTACAACCATGAAAATAATTTGATGCTGGGTAGATTTTTTAACAACAACTTGCCGAGTTAGAATATATCCAAGGTTAGATATCGGATTTTGAAATTCAATATCTAAAGTTGCATTCTTTGAAAAATCTCCACAGTAGATTGATTGAATAATAAATTGCTACTTTGCAACTAAAAAACAAAGCAAAATGCATGTTTTTTTCAACCACATGGCGATAGTCACCGTATCTTGTTTTGAGAGGTTAAAGTAATTGCAAGTAACTTGAAACTGGATCGGCTAAGGTCAAAACCAAAATGCAATTCCAGGTATAAGCCACAATTAACAACGAGTTAATCGCCAGGTATTTATCTCGGTTTCAGGCAGTCATCGACTTCAAAAACTATGTGCTTTGAAGCTTTTGGATCTGCTTGAAAAGTTACATTAAAAATAGATTACAACTTTTAGAGCAAATTTAGTTAATTTAATGAAATAAATATTGAATAAATCTTATATGGTTTCGATAGATAAGATCCTATACGCAAGCGACTCTACTAGCTTCTATGGAGGGAATTTACCCATATAATTAGAACCTATTATTAAATCTATTGAATCTAATTATTGTGCCGATTATTACTTCTTTCTCAGTAGGGTGGGCATCGCCCACCCTACTAATAACTAACCTACATCGTCGTGGGCAAAACGGTTGTAGAGGAAGTCTAAAGCGTAGTTGCGGAGTTGATAGTATTGCGGATCTTCCATGATGCGAGCGCGATCGCGGGGACGGGCGAAAGGAATATCCAACACCTCGCCAATTTTAGCGTGAGGACCGTTGGTCATCATCACTAGGCGATCGGCTAAGAATAGCGCCTCGTCAATATCATGGGTGATCATTAACACGGTGCATTTATGGTCGTTCCAGATTTTCAGTAACTCTTCCTGCAACTCCTCTTTGGTAATTGCATCCAACGCCCCGAAAGGTTCGTCTAAAATCATCACCTTGGGACGAATTGCCAAAGCACGGGCGATCGAAACCCGCTGTTTCATTCCCCCAGATAGTTGCGGTGGCTTCTTATCTGCGGCTTCTGCGAGTCCAACCATTGCCAAATGTTCCCGCACGATCGCCCGCTTTTCTGCTTCTGGCTTGTTGGGATGTACGGCATTCACTGCCAAATAGACATTTTCAAACGCAGTCCGCCAAGGGAGCAAGGCATAGTTTTGAAACACCACCATCCGATCTGGACCTGGTTTAGTCACGGGACTACCATCAACTAAAACATCTCCTGAAGTGGGATGAGCAAAACCCGAAACCATATTTAACAGCGTACTCTTACCGCAACCGGAGTGACCGATCACGCAAATAAACTCCCCTTCATAGACACTGAGATTCACCCCATCAAGGACGGTGAAGGGACCGTTTTTGGTGGGATAGACTTTACAAACGTCCTTAATCTGTACGAAAGCTTGGCGATTAGACTGCACTGTAGAGAGTGGCTTGCCTAAACGATTTCTGGCGATGTCTGTATAAGCAAAAGCGTTGTTCATTATCGTAATTGGTAGTTAGTAGTTGGTAGTTGGTAGTTGGTAGTTGGTAGTTGGTAGTTGGTAGTTGGTAGTTGCTGAGAGGCAAGTTCTTCTCTACTTACGACTTACAACTTACGACTTACGACTTACCCATTACCCATTACCAATTCAGCTAGGCTGCTCTGCGGATTGGTGCGTCGAGAATGACTTCGGCTACGGAGAAGTCACGTTTGATTGCTAGATTGTTGAGATATCCGAGTGGGTCGTCGGCATTAAATACAGTCCCATCGAAGAGTTTGAGCGGCTGGCGGGTGTAGCTGACATCTAAGCCGAGTTCTCTGGCAGCTGTACTGAAGACTCCGACACGGCAGATCCGTTCGATAATTTCCACCCAATTTCTAGGGAAGGGAGTGTGACCCCAACGTGCTAGTTGAGTCACGATCCAAGTTTGCTCCGTGCGACTGGGGCGATTGATTGCAGCTTCAGAAAAGAATTGGTGGTGAGCATACTCCCGCATTGGACTACTCAGATCGCAACTGCTGCTATCGGGGTCTAGCAACTGAATATAATCGACGCTGGTGCTGACATATTCCCGCCGTGCCAAAATTTGACGAATTTCTTCAGCATTTTCTGGCAAAGAGCAATAGTAGCAAGCTTCTAAAAGTGCTTTGACTAGAGCGATATGCGTGTTAGGATAGGCTGCTGCCCATTCTTCCCCCACGCCCAGAACTTTTCCTGGGTGTCCCAGCCAAATTTCTAAATCGGTAGCAGCGGTAAAGCCAATTCCTTCTTCAGCAGCGCGGTAGTTCCAAGGTTCGCCAACGCAGAATCCATCAATACTACCAGCTTTGAGGTCGGCAACCATTTGGGCTGGGGGAATGGTGTGAACGTCAACATCTAAATCGGGGTCGATACCACCTGCGGCTAGCCAGTAGCGCAAGAGGACGCTGTGCATTGAGGAAGGATGTACGACCCCCATCGTATGCCGCTGGTCGCGGGTACGCAGCAAGTGCTGTTTGAAGTCGGTGAGGTTGTAAACTCCTTGGTCGTAAAAGCGTTTTGATAAGGTGATGGCGTTGCCGTTACGAGTCATGGTTAAAGAAGTAATCGTGGGTATCGGTTTATTCTCATGACCACCCAAAGTCAACCACATTGGCATCCCTGAAGGCATTTGGGCAGCATCGATGTAGCCGCCTGCAATTCCATCGACAATCCCGCGCCAGCTGGTTTCCCGTACTAGGGTGACTTCATCTAAGCCATGCTTGGCAAAGAAACCTTTTTCTTGAGCGATCGCCAGTGGTGCGCAAGCGGTTAAGGGAACGAAGCCGATTTCCAAATTAACTTTTTCCAACCCGTGACGGGCAACAGCGGTCTTTTTCCGCGCCCGAATTTGCTTAACTCGTTTTTGCTGGTTTAAAAAGTAGATCATTTCGCTCCGCAGACTGTAATAGCTGGGATGTTCTACAACCTGCATCCGCTTACGAGGTCTGGGGATATCTACTTCTAAAATGCCTCCAATTTTCGATTCGGGTCCGTTGGTTAACATGACGATGCGATCGCTCAGCAATACAGCTTCATCTACGTCGTGCGTCACCATCACGGCTGTCACTTGGTTTTCTTGGCAGATTTGCATCAGCTGTTCTTGCAAGTTACCCCGCGTCAGTGCATCTAACGCCCCAAAGGGTTCGTCGAGTAACAACAACTTCGGACGCAGGGCTAAAGCACGGGCGATCGCCACCCGTTGTTTTTGTCCCCCCGATAGCATTCCTGGTGGCTTATCGGCATGGGGACGCAAACCTACCATATCGATGTGCTTTTCGACAATGGTGCGGCGTTCTCCCGCAGGTGCGCCCTTCATTACAGCATCTACAGCCAGGGCGATGTTTTCCCGTACCGTCCGCCAAGGTAGGAGAGAGTAGTTCTGAAACACCACCATCCGATCTGGTCCCGGCTTGGTAATTCTCTGACCTTCCAGAGTGACAATTCCCTCTGTGGGCAGGTCTAATCCTGCAATCATGTTGAGTAGCGTCGATTTACCGCAGCCAGAGTGACCGATCAGCGATACAAACTCACCCTTTTTAATCTGAAGGTCAATGCCTTTGAGGGCAATGTATTGTCCCCCACCGACGAGATTGAAAACCTTATCTATTTGATCGACAGCAACGAATACAGACATGGCTATTTGGTAGTTGGTAGTTGGTAGTTGGTAGTTGTTAATAGTTAATAGTTAATTGCGAGCAACCGTTAACCATTAACCATTAACCATTAGCTATTTCTGTTCTGCAGGCAGAATCAGCGTTTGTATCCAAGCCATAAGTTTGTCGAGTAACAGACCAACAATACCGATGTAGATGAGGGCAAGGATAACTTCGCTGACGTTGTTGTTTTGATAGGCTTCCCAGATGAAGAAACCAATTCCGACAATACCGGACATGACGATTTCAGCAGCGATAATTGCCAGCCAAGCTAGACCGATCGCAATTCGTAGCCCTGTGAAAATGTAGGGTAGTGCCGCAGGGATGAGAATGTTGAAAAAGTATTCTTTTTTAGTTAATTGCAGTACTTTGGCGACGTTGTTGTAATCGCTGGGAATTTCTTTGACTCCTACTGCCGTGTTGATCAAAATGGGCCAAATTGCTGTAATGAAAATTACGAATAAGGCAGCAGGTTCGTTTTGTCTTAAAGCAGCTAGAGAGATGGGAACCCAAGCTAGAGGTGGTACTGTTCTGAGTAATTGGAAGAGTGGATCTAGTGCTTTGGACATCACTTTCGACGTACCAATTAAGATTCCTAAGCCGATTCCTACAATTGCCGCTAGGGTATAACTGATTGCTACCCGTTGTAAGCTTGCCCAGATCTGCCAAAATAAGCCTTTATCCGTGCCACCTCGGTCGTAGAAGGGCCAGAAAATTAATATCCAAGTGTCTTGAATGACTTTTATAGGTCCAGGTAATGTGGCTCCTGGCGTGAGAGAAAAGAGTTGCCAAATTGCTAAAAAGATGGCGATCGCGATAAATGGTGGTAAAAAGTCAGGTAGTCTTTTTTGTAAGCCTGCTAAAAAGCTGTTATCTGTGCTAGCCCGTCTTCTAGGGGAAAATGTAGTCATCGGTCGTCTGTTCCTCAGATTTACATGGATAGTTAGTAATTGCTAATTCCGAATTCCGTAGCTTGCTTCCCCGAAGGGGTATTCCGAATTCCGAATTCTAGACGTTAGGCTCTTTTGATCTTCAAACTCTTTAAGTAGGCAGCGGGATTTTCGGGGTCGAATTTGACTCCATCGAAAAATGTTTCTACACCACGGGAGGTGCTGGTGGGAATATCGGCAGCTGCAACGCCTAATTCTTTAGCTGCTTCTTTCCACAAGTCTTCGCGGTTAACTTTATCAATTAATGCTTTGGCTTTTGTCAGGGTGTCTGGTGGTAAAAAGCCCCAGCGGACGCTTTCTGTTAAGAACCAAAGGTCGTGACTCTTGTAGGGATAGGAAACGCTACCTCTAGGATCTTTCCAGTAAAGTACGGCTTTGTTGCGATCGTCAACTGTCCGACCTTCGCCCATGTCGTATTTACCTGCAAATGGTCCGGCAAGAATTTCGGCTGGCAAGTTGAAGTAGTTCCGTCCGCCGAGGATTTTGGCGGCTTCTTCACGGTTGTCGAAGTTATCTAACCACTGTTGCGCTTCTATGATGCCTTTGAGTAGCGCCTTAGTTGCTTTGGGATGCTTGTCAACCCAATCTGCTCGCAATGCCAGATATTCTTCTGGGTGAAACTCCCACATGTCTGCAGTTAGCATTGCCAAGAAACCGATTTTATCTTTGACAATGCGGTAGGGCCAGGGGTCGCCCGTACTGAAAGCATCCATCGTGCCTGTTTTCATGTTGGCAACAGTTTGGGCGGCTGGTACGGGAATTAATTTGACATCGCTATCAGGGTTGACACCGCCAGCAGCTAGCCAGTAGCGAATCCAAAAATCTTGGTTGACTTGAGCAAATGTATAGGCAGCAGTGAAGGGAGTATTAGCTGATTTGAGTTGACCGAATAAGTTTTTGCCACCTTTGGCTAGTTCTAGTTCTATACCTTTGCCTTGGTGTTTGCTAGCGATCGCAATGCCATTTCCTTGCGTGTTTAATTGCGCTAACACATACATTGGAATCGGCTTGTTGCCTTTGGTGATCCGCCCTTCTGTAATTAGATGTGGCATCGGCATTTGATATTGACCGCCATCAACGCCACCACCAGCCGCACCAATTTCTGTATTGTCTCGCATCGAACCCCAAGAGGCTTGTTTGGAAACATCTACATCGGTCATGCCATACTTTGCAAAGAAGCCTTTTTCTTTAGCAATTACTATAGGTGCTGCTTCAACAATGGGGATATATCCCAGCTTGACTCTTGTTGTTTCTGGTGCTTGTTCGGGACTAACATTCACTGCTGCAACTTGTTGCACCTGAGTACCAGTCAAAGAATCTGGTGGATTTCCCAAACAACCTTTCAGAAACACCGAACCAACCGCAGAAGCACCAGCAGTTATGATAAATTTCCGGCGAGAAAACTCCGTCATAAAACCTTCCTCAAGCACATTCAATGGTTTATATCAAGGCAAATCTATGCAACGAAACTGTGGAGTTTCTTGCATTTAAAATGCATGGTTCGATCTAAAAATACTGGTTTGGCTCAGCGAAATTAGGTGGTCGTAGCTGGGGAGTTGCAAAGTTGAAATTTCACAACTTAGCTACATGCGATTAGAGTCCCTAAGAGACAACGAAAACCAAAATTAATGTTGTTTTAATAAGCTTACAGCTTTTAGTGCAAAATTTGTTAACTTTTAACGACTGATAGTTAAATAAATCTAATATCGCTTTGATAAGCAAAAGTTTATGGTTTTTCAATTGCCTATTGAACTATCTATAGTTAACATTGGCGATCGCTGAACAACCGCTGCGATCGCCTATTTATTTCTGTTAGCAGTGCAAGTTGTTTATCATAACTATCAGTCGATCCCAATATATTTTTGCTTGTCGAGCATTAATTGGAATTGACTGAGTATAATTGCTGAGATTAGGTTTTTAAATTCCTTAAACTTTTAGAAGTTGACAATTTACGCTCAATACTAAATCGAACGTAAAATCACATATAAAGTTAAGTTTTATAACTATGTATACGGCGATTCAGAACAAAAGACATTATTCGTCAGACCTGACTTGATAATCGATTTTCAAGTCAGGTCTACTATTTCATTCGCTGCCGAGAATCTCCACCGTACCCTGTTGACCGTCGAGCCGCACCTGTTGACCGTCGCGCAATAAATGAGTCGCGTCGCGCACATCCATCACCGCAGGAATGCCATACTCTCGCGCGACGATCGCCCCATGAGATAATCTTCCTCCGACTTCGGCGATCAAACCTCCAGCCCTAGCGATCGCGGCTACCCAACCCGAATCAGTGTAAGGTACGACTAAAATTGTGTTTTTATCGATCTCTGGCAGCATTTGCCAATCGTGCAACACTGCGATCGTTCCCGTGACTTGACCGGAACTAGCACCAATGCCTTTTAAGAGGGAGTCGGGAATCTGTAGGGGCGGGTTGCCAAACCCGCCTGTACGGGTGTGGGGTGTAGGAGGAGAATTGCCGTAAATGAGGGGGGGTATGGGATTGAGTTGGCTGTCTCGATCGAATTGCGATCGCCTCGCTTCGACTAATTGCTTTAATTGAGATCTAAACTCCACATCTTCAGCAACAACTCGCTGCACTTCAGGAAATTCTAAAAAGAAAATATCACCAGGTTGAGATAATTGCCCTGACTGCAAAGATATTTCCTCTAGCCGTACGAAACACCAGCGTAACTCTCCTAATAAGCGGCTGTATACCTGCGTAACTCTTCCCTTAAGATCTATGCGTTGCTGCACTCTCGTCGCGCCACGTTGTACTTCTAAGCCGCTTCTAAAACCGCCTTCCTCCAGGCTCAACATCTGCACAAATAATTCCCGTACTACCTGCGGTTCCTCCTTCCAAGTGGGAACCGCGATATCTGTCCCTACTTGACTTAAATAGCCATAACGATCGAGCAATTGCTGGAACTGCTGCAAAATTTCTCTCCCGGGCGCAGTGTCTTCTAACTGCTCGAATGCTCGTTCTGGAGTCAGATGCGCGATTTTTCTCGCTTTTTTTGCCAAAGCTGCAATTTCGCGCAATGCGGCTACTTCCGGCGTTTTGCTGTTGTCGATTTTGTCATCCCGAACTCGAAATACTGCTTGTTGTAGGGCAGCGCTTAAAGGAGCCAAAATACTGTAATAAGTTGCCCGTTTGAGGAGTGATAAAATTCCTTCTATCCGTTCTAGCAATTCTGTTGTTGAAAGTTCTTGCGACGATCGCTGTTCTAATTTTGCCAAACCAGGACGAAAATACTGCCGCTCGTCTTGTTGAAAATCTCGTACTAAACTCAATTCACGACCCAGCAACCGCAGCAACCCAGGTACATTTTTTAACGTAGAACTTAAAGGCGGTTTGTTAAACTTGGCTCCCCTGGTCAAAAACTCCAGACTTTCCGCAGGTAAACCCATCAATCGAAAAATTTGTCCTAACAACGACGCATTGAAATAGGCACGGGAGTAGTGCAGCGTTGCCGTTTCGTTAAAGTCTAATCCCTGAGAACGATCGCCCAAAACAATTGTAAAAATCTCCCCCCACACGCCACACGTTAGCGGACGGTTGATCGACCAAGTTAACGGGCGAATTGCCCCAGGAATCACTTCAGCCGCAATCTTGCGCGTCCAAATTGGCAGAAGAGTTGTAATCGGACGCGATTGCAGCAGCCACAATTGGCTCCCGTCGTAACTCCACTCAATATCTTGGGGGATACCGTGATATCGATCTTCGATTTTGCGGGCGAGAAGGGCAACTTGTTTAATCAGTTCTAGCGGTACGTCTCCTTCACCATCCATTTGTAGAGACGTTACATTTAATGTCTCTACATCTGTAATAACAACCCGATACTGTTCTGGAGTCAATCGTCCCGAAACCACCTGTTGCGCTTCACCGGGCAAAGCTTCTATCGCAACACCATCCTCTTGCTGGGTAATTGGGTCGCGGCTAAAAGCTACGCCAGAAAAAACTCCCTGAACTTGCTTTTGAATCAACACAGCCATTGCTGTATCGATTTGCCCCCTGGCACGACGATACTCGACTGCATTTGGCAGGTCGTAGGAAGCTTGAGTACGGGCGATCGCCTGCCTTAACATAGAACGACTGGTAACTTGCAGTACGGTTTCATACTGTCCCGCCGCCGCTGCTTGTTCCGAGTCTTCTCCAATTGCTGAGGAACGGACTACTAGCGGTTGGGTAGCTGAAGGTTGCAAAGCTTGAATTAAAGGTTCTGGGTCGTCTCCTGGCACGACTACCCAACCCATCGGTACGGGATAACCCCAGCTTTTCAGTTGAGATAAAGTAGCTGCCTTATCGCCGACTTTTTGAGGATCGAGTCGGTCGTCGAGAGACACAATTGCCTTATCACCACGAAAAAAACGAAACATTTTTTCAGATCCGGCTTGTCCTGCTGTTGGAGATAAATCTAGATCGTCGGGAATCTTTTTGTAAATCCAGCCAATTAATATTGCTAAGGCGATCGCGGCGACAATTCTACCAAAATCATTTAAGTGTAATAGTGCCGTAATTGTGGGAAAGAGAAATAATACGCCAAATCTTCCCAGCTCTTTTTCCCGCAACAGAGTAAAACTAATGCCCCCAATTAAAAATACCAGCAGCGCGACTCGCCAATCATGGACGACATAACCCCAAACGACATTTGTGGTTCCCGCGCCTTTCCCAACCCAGTAGCGACCCATGACCAAGGCAATTAGGGCAATTAATTCCCACGCTGGTTGAGTTGGGAAAAATGCCCGTGCTAGCAGAACTGCGGCAATACCTTTCAATGCCTCCGATAGCACCGCTAAAATGCCCGCTAACTTACCACCATGATAAAAAGCGGCTGAGACACTGATATTACCAGTTCCCATCCGCTCCAGTCGTCGCCCCGTTAAGGCACGAGTTATCCAAGCAATTAACGGTAGTCCGCCCAATAAGGGGCAGAGAATGAAAATCGCAAGTACACCCCAAACTTGCTGCATGTTAGTCATCGATCGCTAATGAGTGGTTAGTGGTTAGTGGCTTGTGGCTAGATTCTTATTTTGGTCTAACCACTAGTCACCAGTCACTAGCCACTGATAACTAATAACTAAACAGCATAAGCTACTCGTAGCGCCCAAAATATTAAGGCGGCGATCGCTCCTAATAGTAGTACGGTAGAAATAATCACGACTTTGGGGCTATCTGCCCCATCGAACTTCATAATTCCTCGGTTCAAGTCGGACATACTTGATGTAAATCCTCCTGTGTTAAGAATGCTAAAATCTCCGTATTCGATTTTAGTCTTTCTGTTTTCATTTGGCTTGATGATAACGTAGAATAATCCTCTTAGTCCGCTTGCTTTACCTGGCAAAGCCTAAGATAACCTAAAATAATCAGTTTCGTTCCTACTTTCGAGGACTGAAATTTAGCTCTACTTTCTCCCGTCTAATTGGTATATCTACAGTATTTGCATCTACAATCTTGATGGTTATTTCATTACCGACTTCGAGATTGAGATCGAGCCATCTGAGAAATTCTCGACTACCTTCTGCAATATTCAACATCCCTCCCACGTACAATCTGAAATCTTCAGCCTCTAACTCTTCAGGGTTTGCAGCTGAAGCATCTGCTTGACGCTGCCTCCAGTTCAAAATTGCTGTAAGAACGCTTAAATCTCTCAAACCTGCTGTACAGAGCTTTTCTCCGTTTAGATAGACTTCAAAAGCGATCATTATTTTTAGTTTTTCAAGATATTTAAATACAATACCGTTTAGTTATGTATAATTATAGATTGGGTTAGATAAGCGCTCAACCCAAGAAAGTTCTGAAAAAGTCAGGTTTTAATTCTTAAATGCGACTTACTTGAAGCTAAATGACCCGTTCGGCGTAGTGGCTCCCCATCCTACGGCACAGCTTCAGGTTATTGACTATATCTAAGAGTGTTATTGATTTAAGATATTTAAGCTAGAGCGATCGCCATAAATTTACAGAGCGATCGTCGTAGATTTATATTTCATAGCAATTCTCGATTGCGTGCGTGACATTTGTAGGGGCGCACAGCTGTGCGCCCCTACAGATCGCGTATTTTACCCACTCGAAAACCGCTATCAATCAGGGCGATCGCAGTATCTTCATACATAAAAAAGAAGCACGCATCCGCGTGCTTTTACCAAAAAACGTGCTATTTAAACTTGCTCGCTAAACGGCAACAATCGGATACTCGTACTCCCGTTCTGGTAGCTTCCAAGCATGACCGTCTACAGCCATTTGCTCGATTAAACTTGCCAAGCGCAAAGCTTTCAATGCTTGTTCTCCTCCTACAGAAGGCTGGCTACCACCACGCACGCAGCTAACAAAATGTTCTAACTCGGCGCAAAGTTTATCGGCGTTGCTCGTGTAAACTTTTTCAATCAAGCCATCTTGACGGTAAAGTACCTGACCGTGTTCTGTCATACAGTTAGCTGTTGTTTGACGGTGGATCAGAATCTCATTGTTCAGAAAATCTGCCTCAGTCAAAGAATTTTTACAATGGGCAGCAATGCGACGAATTTTGCGGTGAGTTACTTTACTAGCTGTCAGCGTTGCTACAATTCCATTCGCAAAACCTAGAGTTGCCGTGACGTAATCTAAATATCCAGAATCAGAACCACAGCTACCGCTAGCAGTTAGCTTCACTACTGGCGCGTCAGCTAATTCTAACAATAGGTCAATGTCATGAATCATTAAATCTAAGACGACCGAGACATCGTTGGCTCTTTGAGCAGCGGGACTCATGCGACGAGCCTCGATTGCCATCAATTGCTCCGTCTTTAAAACTTTGCTTAATTCTTGAAATGCTGGGCTGAAGCGTTCGATGTGACCGACTTGAAGGATTCTTTGAGCTTGAGCAGCTGTATTGACTAGAGATTCTGCTTCAGAAATACTAGCAGCGATCGGCTTTTCAATCAGGACGTGAACCCCTTCTTTTAGGCAGGTCATCCCAACAGCATAATGGGCGCGAGTGGGGACAGCTACGCAAACTGCCTCGACATGAGGCAGTAAATCTCGATAGTCTTCAAAAAAACGCACTCTGTACTTGCTAGCAATATCGAGTCCTCGCTCGACATTAATATCTGCTATACCCACCAGTTCCACGTCCTTGAGCAAACTTAGGACGCGGGCGTGATGTTGCCCCATATTGCCCACTCCAACCACGCCAATCTTAATTGCTTCAGGTTGGTTGCGCTGCATCTGCGGGACTACTTGCCCCTTAGACATGGTATTTTGCACTCAGTCTTCTCCTCCACCACCAAAATTTATCGTCGCTACTGCACTGCTTCTGTAATCTACATTCCAGTTATTAAGGTTTCATCTCTCAACTGTTAGAATTCAGCCAGATGATACCATAATTCTTGTCTTTGTGTAGAATCTCAAAGATTGTTAGATTTTTTTTGAGATTGTCTTGATTTTGTTACGGTTATACCTTTTTTAATTGTGATTTTACCGATGTCTCTGCGATAGCGGTATTGTGTCACTTTTTTTCCCGTCCATTATTTTGAAGGGAGCAGGGAGCAGGGAGCAGGGGGGAGAGGGGGGACAAGGGGGACAAGCGGGACAAGGGAGAAGAAATACAAACGACCAATGACCAATGACCAATGACCAATGACCAATGACCAATGACAAAGCTGTAATTTTGCTATCTGGGGGATTAGACTCATCAACGGTGCTGTACCAGGCACGGGCAGATGGCTATGATTGCTATGCGATTTCTTTTGATTATCAACAGCGACATCGCCGAGAATTAGAGGCAGCTAAGACAATCGCGCGATCGGCTGGAGTGGTTGACCATAAACTCATATCTTTCGATCTGCGGCAGTGGGGCGGTTCTGCTTTAACTGATGACAGCATCAATTTACCCCAAGCGCGATCGCTCGACGAAATGGCGCAAAATATACCCGTTACCTACGTACCAGCCCGCAATACAATCTTTTTGAGTTTTGCCCTCGCTTATGCTGAAACTTTAAATGCCAGCCGCGTTTACATTGGCGTAAATGCCCTCGATTACTCCGGCTACCCCGATTGTCGTCCCGATTACATCCAAGCTATGCAAGAGGTATTTCGTCTAGGTACGAAACAAGGGCGGGAAGGAAACGCGATCGCAATTGTTGCTCCTCTGATTCAGCTCAAAAAGACAGAAATTATCCAACTGGGCGATCGATTGGGCGTACCTTGGGAAAAAACCTGGTCTTGCTACGCAGGCGACGAACTTGCTTGCGGTGTTTGTGACTCATGCCGTTTGCGCCTAGCTGCATTTGCTGCTCTAGGGCTGGAAGATCCTTTGCCTTATGTAGTGAGTCGGGAATAAGTGGTGAGTGGTGCGTGGTGCGTGGTATTCCCTCCCTCAGCTCCCTCAGCTCTCTTTCCTCTGCTCGCTGCTCCCCGCTCCCTGCAAAAGGTGAATCTTAATCTCGTCAAGGCGGGGTCCTTCAACAGAAACGATAGTAAATTCCAGGTTTTGATAATTTAAGGTTGTGCCGACGGCGGGGATTTCTTGTAGTTGATACAAAATAAATCCTCCCAAGGTCTGATAATCTTGTCTCAGAGGTAAATCTAAATTCAATAACTTGTTGAGGTCTTCTAAGTTCATTTGTGCCTGTACCAAGTATGTTCTATCGTCCAAACTCTGGATCAACAGCTCATCGATGCTTTCTATCGCCCCTGCATCGCCAATAATCTCGGCAATTAAATCTTGTAGCGTGACTAGTCCTACGGTTCCGCCAAACTCGTTGACAACTATAATCGTGGCTCGTTCCGCACGGATGGAATGTCTCAAGCTTTGCTGCATAACGGGCAGAAGTTCGCCTAATGAGGTGTGTTCCGGTACAAATTGGGCAGGACGCATCCAGGGATAAATTTCTGTTGATAGGGAAATTTTTCCTAGAGCGAGTGGTTCTGCTAGGTCTTTGAGGTGAATAATGCCCCGTACTTCGTCCAACGATTTACCGATAATGGGGTAGCGAGAGTGTCCCGTAGCCGCAACTGCTTGCAATAGAGTTTGCAACGTAGCGTTCATGGATAAAGCAATAATTTGCGGGCGCTGTACCATGACTGCCCCAACTTTGACCGTACCGAATTCAAAAATATTATTCAGTAACGCTCGTTCTTCTGCCTCTAAGCCAGTCGATTCTCGCTCGGTAGAAATAATCAGTTGTAACTCTTCGGGAGTAACTGGTGGTCGCCAAGCTTGTCCCGTGTATTGAATACCCACCAACCGCAGCAGAAAGCGCGTAGATTGGTTGAGAATCCAGACAAAGGGCGTAAAAATGCGGGCGATCGCTTTGAGGGGTGAACCCAACAACCGCGCTAGTTGCTCGGAGTAGAGCAGCGCGACTGACTTGGGACACAATTCTCCCAGCACAATTTGCAAGTAGGCAACTAGAAAAAAAGCAACGGTTATTGAGATTGCATGGGTAACGAAAGCGCGATCTCCCCTAGATAGGGGTAAATACTCTAGCCAAGCAGCAACCAGTACGCCCATCGTACTCTCGCCAATCCAACCCAAGGCAAGACTAGAAAGAGTGATCCCGAGTTGGGTAGTAGAGAGGACGCGCTCGAGACTGCGCTGTAGCGATTGCACTGTCAGCGCTTGCCAGTCTCCCGCTTCTACCAACTGATAAATCCGCGATCGCCTCACGGAAACAAGGGAAAACTCAGCCGTGACAAAAAAAGCATTAATGGCAATCAACAACAGCACAGATAACAATCTGAGCCAAATATCTGCCCAATTCAGGGGAGGGAAAGCACTCATCTTTGATGGAGGGAGTCGGGAGTCGGAAAAGGGTGTAGGGTGTAGGGTGTAGGGTGTAGGGAGTCATTAATTGCGAATTGCGTAACGCTAAACACTGCGCTACACTGCGTTGAACGCAACGCGAGAGGCTAACACGTAGCGAGGCGATCCCGTAGGGGTAGTGTAGCGCAGCGTAAGAGTGTAAATTGCGACTTGATTTTGTCCCCCTTGTCCCCCTTGTCCTCCTTGTCTCCCCTGTCCCCTTGTCCCGTTATTTACCTAACTACAGGAATATTTAACATTTGTAACTGCAATCGCTGTTCGGGATAATCGGTCAGATGTAAAGAAATTTTCTGTACGTTGTCGAGTAGAGCAGTGGAAATGCTGAGCGTACTGGCAAAAGTTTTGCCGTTAGCTGGTAATTCCTCAGGAAAGCCTTCCGTGTTGGCGCTGAGTGTCTGTCCTCGTTCGTTGGTTACGTCTAAAAAGCTAGATAGAAACCTCACGGTTCTATCTCCTTCGTTTTTGAAGTTCATCTTCAACTGTAATGCCCCGCCAGAAAAACGTGCAGATGCAATTTCTAATGACACTCCTTCGGTTTTATGAATCATCGGAAATCCAAGCTGAGAAGACTCGCTCTCAGCCACCAACTTTGATTTTGTAGACGATCGCTTGTCGTTCTGCGGATTTTCAATTAACGGCTTCTCCGGCTTGGCTTTTTTTCCTTTGCCGTCAATTCTAGCTTTTACGGCAGCTAAGACATCGGCTTCTTTGAGCATCACCACGCCTTGCTGCTGTTGAGACTTATTTTTGCGAAATCCGATTTTCCCGGCGGGACGAGAATCGGGTTGATTTACGCCTTCAATCGCTTCATGTCCGATCGCATATCCCCAGATTGCACTTATGTAACCCCCGATCAACATCAGAAGCAATAAGATCAACGTCAGGGCGACGGTTGAATTGACTTTTCTTAATGATGCTCGCTTAATCCAAAGCATTGACTCCTTACACCAGCTTTTTACTAACGAATGAGCTAGTTATATCATTGCGGTTATGTAAATTATGTACTATTTGTCTTGTGGCGATATTAAATATTGAGACTAAACAGTTTACCTTGACAATCTAAGTTACAATATAAACTCCTCCAGGGTTGGCCGAGCGGTTGAGGCAGCGAACTCATAATTCGCGTTAGGCAGGTTCAACTCCTGCACCCTGGATTTTTAAAGGTCAACACTCAGCAAAAACTACCAAGCAGAAATTACCAGACTGGCTACTGGTAATGAGTGGCGATCGCTACAGAATCTATGATTGCATGTGGGCATTTAGAGCGCTCCCCTATTCCCGACTCAATACTTCTCGGTTATGATTGCACAGCCTTTGGAAGATCCCCCTTAATCCCCCTTCAAAAGGGGGAAATGAAGCTGTCTTTAGCCTCCCTTTTTAAGGGAGGTTGGAGGGATCGAATTCTAACCTAGCAGTATTGATTCCCGACTGGCAGATTACTTTGGATTACTAGACTTCTTAGACTCCAAAACTGAAGTTCTGTATGGATTGGGCAGATCTCGCGTGCGGATGACCGGATCGCTAGAGACTTGCTGCTCTAGTGCAGTGCGGTACAGGTCATCAGTCCGTTTCGCATCGCGATTAATTTCGTTGTCGGGAAATCCGTTTGTTCCCAACAGCCAATCAAATTGTCGTCCGAAGGAACGATTTTGGAAGAAATCACGACCGCTAGTGAACATCGCTTGCTCAAAGCGATCGGCAAGAGTACGGTTGCTTGGTTGGGCGATCGCGCTAGCCTGAAATCCAGAGACAGCAGCGATCGCGAGTAGAATAGCACTGAAGCGGTTGAATTTGATGGGCATAGAATGTCCTCTATACTGTTGCAATTTTGATTTATACTGAACTGTTGCATCAGTCTTAGCCTATTCTTCCCCGTTTTATCAATTAGCGATCGGTTATCAGTTATTAGTAGAGAGTGACTAGTAGCTGGTGACTAGTGGCTAGAATTGCTCCCTTAGCTCTCTTCTCCCCCCTGTTCCCTGCTCCCTGCTCCCTGCTCCCTGTTCCCTCAATTTATGACAACCGATTTAACTGCACTACGCCAAGAACTACTCGATCTACTCTGTCAACTTGCCTACAAAGAGGGTGATTTTGTCCTGTCTTCTGGTCAACGCAGTTCTTATTACATTAATGGCAAATTAGTTACGTTACATCCTCAAGGTGCTTTGGCGATCGGTCGTTTGTTATTATCTCTGCTACCACCAGACACGCAAGCAGTGGCAGGATTGACACTGGGAGCCGATCCCATTGTTAGTGCCGTGAGTGTGGTTTCTGCGATTGAAAATCGTCCCATACCAGCTTTGATTATTCGTAAAGAAACTAAAGGACATGGTACGAGAGCCTATATTGAAGGTCCAGTATTACCAGATGGTGCTTTGGTTGTGGTTCTAGAAGATGTTGTCACGACTGGACAATCGGCAATGAAAGCAGTTGAAAGATTGAGAGAGGCGGGTTACAAAGTTGAGGAAGTTATATCGTTGGTAGATAGAAAACAAGGTGGTGCTGAGTTATATGCAGCGCAAGGATTGAAGTTTCGGACATTATTTTCGATTGAGGAGCTTCAAGCGCGATATCAGCAAATAAATTCTTAAAATTGCTTAAATATTATTAGTTCAAGCTGAAAATATTAGCCCGAATGTGCCTCTTTCATACAGAATAAATAAACCTAAGCCAATCAATATGAAAGGAACTATCGGTTGACCGTAACGACTTAAAAGATTGGCAATGGTGGGTTGGCGAGTTAATAAATAGGCGATCGCACACCAAACTCCTACCATCGAAAAAAATACAGCAAGGATTATCCCTAGACTAGCAATTTGACTACCAGCAAATAACGGAACGTAGATACTAATATTATCGCCACCATTAGCAACTGTTACTGCTGCAACTTTATAAGTATGAGGGTTCAGAAGACTTAAAAGAAAAGAAAATGTGGGATTACGATCGCTCGAATTTTCAAAGCTGATTACTGTTTGTACTTGTGCGGCTTCTGTGTCGCGATCCACGAGTTGCTTAACCCCAATTGTTATCGGCAAGAGTCCTAATAAACCAATCCATTCTCGCGGTACGATTAAACCACCAAAGAAACCTGGTAAGCTAGCCAAAACAATAGTTGTAAAACCGAGATACTGACCGATAACTATATGCCGACGACGAAAATCAGCATTTATTTGAGAGAAAAAGAGTAGCAAGACAATAATATCATCGATATTTGTAGCAATAAAGGCGATTAAACCTTCTGCAAAAGCCATGCCAATTCTACTCATTACTGGTTAAATTCGTTTGATGTAAAACAGGCAAATGTCAGCATATCAAATTGATATAATATGACCATTTTGAGTTTATCTGTATTCTAAAATTTGTATTTTCTCTTAAAATTAAGTCGTTTTAATGGCTCGAAGAAATTCTATATTTAGCTCTAACTTTTCTCCCAACCATAGAGCATGTTTTGTATGGTCTGCAACATCATTACCTGTTGTTGGATGGACTAAAATATCCAATCCTTGACGATGCAACATTAACCAGGAAACAATCGCACCAAACTGTTCTGGTAAAAAGGCAACTTGATACATAGGTTTGGGATGGGGACCAATAGGATTGTCATGCCAGCGCCCAAGCCTCACGTCGAATTTTGTACTCAATTCTTCACGTACACGCGCTGCTACTTCGCGACTTTGGCGATCGTAATAGACATGAGCGTGAAAATCTGCTATCTCCTTTGTATCTTCTAGCATCGCTTTTCGCTCCACTCATACTTAATACTAGTTTGACAAATCAAGAACTGGGATCGCTCAAAGATCGCAACAACAAATCAGAGCATAAACTCAGAGATGAGATTCATCAATCCAATGCTGAGCGCGGTTGACAGCTTTAAGCCAAGTGTGAAAATTCTCCTGTGCTTGAACTGCACCCGTTCCTGGCTCGAAAATTCGGTCGATTTTCCGACTGCGACACAACTTTTGATAATCAGTCCAATAACCGATCGCCAATCCAGCACCAAAGGCTGCACCTTGAGCCGTTGCTTCTAACACGACTGGACGCTCGATCGGAATTCCGAGTGCATCGGCTTGAAACTGCATTAAAAAGTCATTTTGACAAGCCCCCCCATCAACTTTCAACACTTCGATCGCTTTGCTAGAATCTCGATTCATCGCCTCGATCGCCTCTTTTACCTGATAGGCGATCGCTTCTAAAACGGCTCTAACCATGTGTTCGCGCTGTACGCCGCCTGTAATTCCCAGAAAAGCACCCCTGGCGCTCATATCCCACCGAGGCGCACCCAATCCACTTAATGCTGGGACGAAGTAAACACCGTTATTATCTGTAACTTGGCGCGCCAGGTGTTCGGTTTCGGCAGCTGAATCGATCAGCTTCAAACCATCTCGCAACCACTGAATGCAAGCACCTGTCGTAAACATAGCCGCTTCTAAAGCGTAACTCGTCGCCGTTCTTCCGTTTGCTAAAACTTGCGTCCAGGCAACAGTTGACAATAACTGGTGATGCGATCGCGTCAGTTCTTCACCTGTATGGGCGATTAAAAAACATCCCGTCCCATACGTACATTTCACCATACCAGAGCGATCGCACCCGTGGGCAAATAGCGCTGCCTGTTGATCGCCAAATACCGCTGCGATCGGAATTGCTTCCCCCAGTAGTTGCGGATCGGTTTCGCCAAACATGCCCAAACTAGGCTGAATTTGCGGCATGAGGCGATCGGGAATCTGAAATAAATCGAGTAGTTGCGAGTCCCAATTTCCTTGCGCTAGATTCATCAACATCGTGCGGCTGGCATTACTCCGATCGGTAGCGTGAATCTTGCCACCCGTTAATTTCCATAAGATCCAAGTGTCGATCGTCCCAGCCAGAATATTATCCAAATTTAGATTTTGATTCCGTACCCAATCGAGCAACCACGCAAATTTAGTTGCCGAAAAGTAGGCATCGACAATCAATCCAGTCCGTGCTTGAATTGTCTTTGCTTGTCCTTTTGCTTGTAATTGCCGACACATAGACGCGGTACGCCGATCTTGCCAGACAATTGCTTTATGCAAGGGTTTACCTGTTGTCTTATCCCACAACAAACAGGTTTCTCGCTGCACCGATAACCCAATTGCCGCGATCGCACTTGCTGAAACACCTATTTGTTTGAAAACTTGTTGTATACAAGTATAAGTATCCTGCCAAATCTCTTCAGGAGCGTGTTCTAAATAGCCAGGTTGAGGATAATATTGCGTCAGTTCTTTATAGGCTTGACCAGCGATCGCACCTTCAGCATCGAATAAAATTGCTCGATTTCCTGTCGTGCCTAGATCTAATCCTAGAATGTATTGCATCAGTTATTCAGTTATCGTAGGGGCGGGTTTAGCAACAGATTCACGGTTATCGTAGGGGCGGGTTTAGCAACAGATTTACCAGTCCAAGCAATCAATCTTTGCCCAAAACCCACCCCTATATCAACAGATTCACGGTTGGTTACGATCGATCTTTGCCCAAAACCCGCCCCTACATCAATTATCAAATGACAAATTCTAATTTATGAATTATCTTGTCACTTTTTGGCATAACATGCAGCGATCTTGACAAAATACGAGTATTAGTTGTCAGTTATCAGTTGCTACACACCACTCAACTACCAACTACCAACTACCAACTACCAATTACCACTCTCCCATGAACCTCAAAGCAATTATCTTTTCATCTGTAGTAACTGCCGCAATCGGTGCAGTCGTTGGTCTAGCTGCGGCGAGAATTGGTCAACGTGACTTTAATCAGTTGAGGTTTGAGGGGAAACATTATGAAGGAATGCAAAACAAATATGTTTTGGTTGGTGCTAGCGTAGGTTTAGCCGTGGGGTTGGGACAAGAGTGCGTTCGCCAACTCAAGGCAGAAAGAGATCGAGAGACGGAGTAGTAAGAGCGAATATGCCCCCTAAACTAAAATTTAGCTTAATCGGCTTGCTGGCAATTGGTACAGCAGCAACGTTCGCTACATCCTACTCTTACTTGGGGATGGCTGGGATCGCTGTATTCTTGCTAGCTTATTTGTCCAAAGGAATGAGAAAGCACGGTTAAAGCTGGCAGGTGATTAACCGATTGAAGAAATAGTTGGTCATTTTTGCCCCAAAGGGAGAATTCCACCAGCGGGAGGGATGGCAACCAATGGGTGCTGTGAGGGTATAGTCAAGATCGTCGCATTTGAGCCATTTGCGATTCGATCGCCAGCCGACGCGATCGCCAAAGGACTCAATGATTTGATAATCTTGGTTAATTGTAGTTTCTATAGAGCCGCCAATACTTTGATAAATTCGCGTTTGGACGCTAAAGCCAAAGCGACCGTTACTATATTTGCACCACAGATTATCGATAACTTGTAGTTCGTTACAGGGAAAACTTCTGATTTGTTCCGGGGTAATGGATTCTAGTTCTAACTCTCCCGTCACAGCTTGAATGAGGCGAATCGTTTCCCAGTCCGCTGCATGGAAATTTCCGGCAGCTAGCAATTCTTGTAGCTTTTTGTAGCGGTAGACATCAGCTACTAGCAGAAAATTGTCTTCCGACCGAGCGAGGCGATCGCCCAAGTTTGATAGCATTTGAGACATTTGTGCTAATTGTGCCTCTATTGCTGCTAAACGGGCGATCGCTTCCGATTCTTTAATTTCACTAGACATGGAAAACCTCACAATTAGGTTGTCATTTGTCATTTGTCATTTGTCATTGGGAGACAACTAGTGACGAATGACAGTTGTGATGAACCATTCAGGGTTGCTAAGGCAGTCAAATGAGCTTTCTATATCTTTCTATAGATCGGCAAAAATTTAAAGCTAAAAGTGATGATTTATGGATAAATTTAATGACCAAACACGGGTAACACTTTCTCGCCAAAAACCTGAATAAATTGTTGCTGTTCGCAGTTGACGTTGTGTAGCAGCAATTCATCAAATCCCAACTCTACATCTTGCTGCAACCATTCTATATGTTGCTGCGGATCGGCAGAGATGCGAACGTGTTCGTTCATTTCTTCTGGTTTGACAAACTCGCCAGCTGCATCAAATTGCTGGGGCGATCGCAATTCAGTCATGAGAATATTTTTGAAAATATTACTGCGCCATTGCTGATGAGCTTTTTGCCTTGCCATATCCTCGTCGCGATCGTAGGATAGCTGAACTTTCAGCAGCATGGGTTTACCTTCTCCCCCACCCCGACGAAAGGCATCGACGATTTGTTTGAGTTTCTCTGGTGGACGAGAAATCGTAATTAACCCATCTGCCCAACTTCCCAGCCATTCGGCAGTTTGAGCCGTAACAGCAGCACCGATAATTAAGGGTGGCATTTCGGGACGCGAATAAAGTTTTGCTTCCTCAACGCAAACTAGACCTCTGTGAGTCACGGTTTCTCCGCGCCACAAAGCCCGCATAATATCGACGCATTCTTTTAAGCGAGTATTGCGATCGCTTTTACATAACCACTTATCTCCTGTAATAGCTTCATTAAGTGCCTGACCGCTACCTACAGTTATCCAAAAACGCTGGGGAAACATTTCTGCTAATGTAGCCGCCGCCTGAGCGATAATTGCCGGATGGTATCGCTGTCCTGGGGCGCAGACCACGCGATAATTTAATGCAGGAGTCGCTTGCATCGCCGCACCCAACCAAGACCAAGCAAAACCGCTTTGACCTTGTTGTTCGCTCCAAGGGTGAAAGTGGTCGGAGGAAAGAGCATGGGTAAAGCCTGCTTGTTGAGCTATTTGCACGTATTGCAACAATTCACTAGGCTTGAATTGTTCGTGGGAAGCGTGATATCCGATTTTTGCCATTGGGGGAGTAGGGAGTAGGGAGTAGGGACGCACCGCGATCGCTCAAATTTATTTAATTCACCTGGAACCAACGATAGCCATAACCCGACACCTCGATCGCTTGAGAATTACAATCCATTTGTTCGTAGGGGCGATCGCTAAATACATCCAACAGATGCGGGTATTCTGCCGATTTCAAGCTAATAGTGCATGACTGCGCGGATAGATTATGAACGGCAATAACTGTATTTCCATTGTGTTGAGAACTGTGAGCAAATACGCTTGGTTCCTCTGTAGCGATAATTTCCCACTTACCAGAGCCAAATTCTGGATATTGCTTGCGGGTGCGGATCGCCCGTTCCATCCAACTGAGAATTGAATTAGGGTCGCGCTGTTGGGAAGTCACGTTGAGTTTTTGGTAGCCGTATTCTCCTGTGGCGATCGCCGGACGCGCTAATTTGTCTGCTGGTGCAGAAGAGAATCCACCGTTTACTCTACTTGACCATTGCATCACCGTGCGAACGCTGCCGCGACCCTCTAAAGAGAGATCGTCACCCATGCCAATTTCTTCGCCATAACGCAGCATTGGCGTACCAGGCAGGGTTAATAGCAGGCTGTAGACGAGTTCTACTCGCTGGCGATCGCCCCCAAACATGGGTGGTAGCCTGCGCCGAATTCCTCGCCCCCACATCTGCATATTTTCTTCGGGAGCAAAAGCTTGAAAGATTTCTTGGATTTCGGATTCGTTGAGGCGATCGAGCGTTAATTCGTCGTGGTGGCGGACGAAGTTGAGCCATTGACAGCTACGATGAGCGTCGGGTAAAGTCTTGAGTCCGTCAATCAGAGTCGCTGCATCTTGTCGCGCCAATGCCAAAAACATATGCTGGTTCAACAGGAAGCTGAATAGCAATTGCATTTTGTCACCATTGCCAAAATATACGGGAATTTGGTCTGCATCGACATTAGCTTCAGCAAGTAAAACCGCATCAGCTCGCCGCGAGACGAGAAATGCTCGCATGTCGATCAAAAACTCTTCTAAGTCTTCCGCCTTTGCCTCGGGAATGCCAATTCCCATAATTAAAAAAGGCGCAGCATCAATCCGAAAGCCAGAAATCCCCAACTCCAACCAAAAGCCCATGATTTTACAAATTTCTTCCCTCACTGCTGGGTTGGCAATGTTTAAATCTGGTTGTTCTTTGTAGAAATGATGCAGGTAATACGCTCCTGCTTGCTCGTCATAATCCCAAAGGCTATCTTCCACATCGGGAAAAGCAATGTGCTTGGGATCGGCTGGCGGGGGATTGTCCGACCATACATAATAATCGCGATATTTGGAGTTGCGATCGCTCCTTGCAGCTTGAAACCAAGGATGCGCGATCGATGTATGGTTGACGACAAGATCGACTATGACTCTAATTCCCCGTTCCCTCGCCTTGTGCATGAACTCGACAAAATCACCCAACGTCCCCAACCGAGGATCGACGCTGTAATAGTCCATCACATCGTAGCCGTTATCGCGGTTAGGCGAGGGATAAAAAGGTAACAACCACAAACAAGTGATTCCCAACCCTGCAAGATAATCTAGCTTTTGGGTCAGTCCTGGGAAATCACCCACTCCATCGCCGTCCGAGTCCATAAATGTCTCGACATCGAGAGAATAGACGATCGCGTTTTTGTACCAGAGATTTTGCATGATGAAGTGAGTAGTGAAGGATTGGAAGTCGTAGGGGCGGGTTTTGAGCGAAGATCTATTGCCGTCAGCCATGATTCTTTTGCTAAACCCGCCCGTACAGGAGTCGGGTGTTAGTTGTTTTGGTCACTGGTCACTGGTCGCTGTTAATCGTCGTCGTCGCCTTGGAGTCTGGCAATGCGATCGCTGGTGGCTGGGTGGGTACTCAAAAAGGCTGGGACTGAAGATTGGCTGCGTAATTTTTCTAGAAAGGCAATCATCTGATTTTGGTCGTAGCCAGCTCGTTGCATATTCTCAAATCCCAGCCGATCTGCTTCAAATTCTGCTTGACGGCTGCGGGGACGGCGCACGCCGAGTTCAACTCCCAAGGCTACGACTTTGTTGCGATCGACTCCCGCGGCATTGGCTAACCCTTGAGCGATCGCAGTTTGTCGCATTTGCTCTACTGTATGACGCGCCGCAATATGTCCGATTTCGTGAGCCAACACGCCAGCAAGTTGTGCTTCGTTGTCTACGGCTTCTAGTAAGCCTGTGGTGACGTAAACAAAACCCCCAGCAGTGGCAAAAGCATTGATGCTTTTATCCTGTACTACTTGAAAGGTATAGGGAATATTGGGACGAGAGCTAGTTTGAGCTAATTTTTGACCGATGCGGTTAACTTTGTCGTTTAAGGAGCGATCGCGCACGGGTTGAAATTGAGTGTTAAGGAGTTGTTGGTTAATTTGCTTGCCTAACTCTACTTCATCTTGGTCAGAAATCCTGTAAAGTTGGATGACTTGCGTTCCTTGCTGGAATAATTCTGTCCACGGAACCGATAAGGCTACTTCGGGAGTCCCTACACTAACACCTAATGCAGCTATCGAGCCAAGTACTGGATAATACCAAGTACGACGAGCAGATCTAGAAGTCTCAATCATATGCAAATTGGGAGAAACAGCTACAACACAATCTCCAAGCCAACCAACCCGAGCAAATTGCTCTCTATCTTTACTCGTTAGATTCTGTAGCTTTTCTTTTCTCAATGTCATCCTACTACTTATAGAGTTTTTGAATCAGTTCTCGGGGAGCGATCGAGCGATCGAGCAGGGGAGCAACCGTCTTCACGGAGTGTAGCGCCGCGCGTTTACGAGCGTAGTGCCGCGTTTACTGTCAAACATCAACAAATTACCCATTACCCATTACCAATGAAAATTTTATTTTTTTCTCTCGGATTTAATGTTCTATGTTTAGTGTTAACAACATTATTTATCGCTAAAAAAGGTGGTATTTCTTATTTACAGCTTAAATTTTCAAGGCTTAAAAAGAAGCGCGATTGCCTTCGTCTTCAAGTTGCTAATCCGGTCTATTACTTGCAAAGAGTTAGTCAATTCCAACTTGCACCAATATTCAATTCAGATATTGTGTTTTTGGGAGATAGTATTACTGATGAATGCGAATGGTCTGAGTTGTTAGAAAATCCTCATGTTAAAAATCGCGGTATCTCTGGCGATACTACTATGGGAGTGTTAAATCGTCTTGAGGACATTGTGAGTTCTCAGCCAGCCAAAATTTTCATAATGATTGGAATTAACAATTTTATTCATTACCAGCGAGCGGCAGTAGAAATTTTGGTAGATTATCAAAAGATTATCGTTGAGATTTGCGATCGCAGTCCTAATACGGAAGTATTTATTCAAAGTGTTTTGCCAATCAATCGGGCTAAATCTGGGTTGAATGTCAGCGATCGCGAGATCTTACAATTAAATTCTGCTCTCCAAAAACTAGCAACAGAATATTCACTCACCTATGTCGATTTATATTCTTATCTCTCGGACGAACAGCATCAACTAAAGGAATGTTACACGCTAGATGGAGTGCATTTAAACGGTCAAGCTTACTCGATTTGGAAGCATGTTATAGAAAAGTATGTATAACAGATAAACTAATTGTAAATACGCTACCTTCACCTAAACTTCAGATCGAGTCCAACTACCTACTTCTGCATCAGTCAAAGGTTTCTCCAATTTGACATACTCAGCTTGGGCTGCACGTAACAAGTGTTTCATCTGCACGGATTCCCTTGTTCATCTTTCTACTAACTCATTAAGAGAAAACTAAGATAAGGTTACTTTACGATTTTGAGAAGTTAGCAAAATAGTACAGATATGGATTTGGATCGCGCAAAGACGCAAAGACGCAAAGCAACCTTGGCGACTTTGCGTCTTTGCGTGAGATTTATCCGATCGCCTTTTCTTGTTCCTGCAATCCCGTCCGCCAGCGCAGAATTGAAGCCGCAGCAACCATCAGTAGACCCCAAACCAAAGGCAACCACAGCATTGCCAAGCTACCCGTATACCAGTGGAAATCTAGTCCTTCCCCTAACCAGTAAATGCCAAATCCCATCAACAATATGGCGGCGAAAAATTTCATTAGCTTCACGGGAATTTGATTTAGGGGATGGCGCAGCAGAAAAGCAAATCCCAGCAATCCCAATCCCGCAGTTCCCGCTCCCGCGATCGCATCTAACCATTTTCCTGCCGCTACGCCTAGCGCCACAATCGCCATCGCAACTTCCAAAGTTTCCAGCAGCGCACTTTTAAAAGTTGTGACGATTGCCAACCAATTCCAACCCGATGATACTTCTGTCTGTAGTTGTTGCTTTAACTGTTCGTCTTCGTCATCTTTTGGTTTGAGGATACCACCATAATATCGCACCACCGATCGCGTCCATTTTTGTCCAAAGGTGATTAAAAATCCTCCTGCGACAATTTTGAGCAAATCGAGAGGAATGAGCGTCAGACTTTTGCCTAAAACGAGGGAGGCGATCGCTGTTAGACTAATTCCGCCAATTGTACCCAGCAGCGCATTATGCCAACCTGCTACCCTACCAACAACGAGCGCGACTCCCAAAATTTCAACGAACTCAATAAAAGCTCCGGCAAAACTTCCTAGAAATATTTCCCAATTCATATTTTAATGAGTAGTGGTAATTGGTAATTGGTAATTGCTCCTCTGTTTCCTTGTCCTCTCCTGTCTCCTATTTTTTGACTTTTAACTTTTGACTTTTCCTCTAATCTACTTCCTAAAATAGGGGTTTCAGTAATTAGTTCTCTCCAACTGGTTTGAGATAACAATAGTAACGTCGAGCCTATAGAAACTACTAACATCACTAAAGAGGCAGCCGCAGCGTCGCTGTAAGAGACATTTTCAGTACAACAATCCCGCCTCCTGAAGTAATCCCAACGTTCTTTTCAAATCGGATAATTGGCTGAGATCGATCTTGGGAGGTTGCAGCTGTTGTAGGGGAACTTGTTTTTGGGAGACTGGAATTTCCCGTACAAGCGGATACTCGTAAAATTGTTGCGTCAAAAATTGTTGCGCTTCTTGACTGAGTAGATAAGCAACAAACTTCTGGGCATTGTTTTTTTGGTCGGTCGTTTGCAACACTGTTACGCCTGCGGCATTAATTAACGCTCCTGCATCGCCCTGCGTGTGGTGGATTGCTACAGGAAAGTTAGGCTCGTCTTTGGTAATTGTTGACTAAGCCTAAAGCAATCTCTCTTCGTCCCAAAGCTTCGACGATCGCCGAGTTCCCGTCGTAAGTTTTCGCACCATTGGCTTTCATCGCTTTTAACCATTTTAGGGTTTGGCGATCGCTTTCCATAATTCGCATAGCACTGATAAAAGATTGGAACCGCAGCAATGACTGCTGAGACTTGCCTCATTACTCTGGAAATTCGTATCTCGAACTTATCTCAATTTTGGCTCCAGCCATGCCTAAAAATAACCAATTTGGCGTTGCTTATTAAGAATGAGTTCGTTCCAACTGCAAAGGATAGAAATGACAAAACCCTCTGCTGGAGGGAGTTTCGGCTTATGGACGTAACTGGATTCGAACCAGTGACCTCTACGATGTCAACGTAGGCTGAAACACCTACCAGCTAAGTGATGCCGCTACTTTTACTCCTATCTTATGGTGTACTAAAAGTGGCGAAAAAGAGAAAGAAATCCTGTCATGGTACTTGCAGCGTTGAGGTTGTAGGCAACGCCATTAGACTAAGATTTAGTTTAGATGGGAGACAGAAAGCGTTCCATCCAGGTTTAAGTGACACGCGAGAAAACCGCAAAAAAGCAGCACTGATAGCTAAGCAAGTAGAATTTGATTTAGCTACAAACGGCTTCGACCCCTCACTAACTCGTTATAAAAACAAACCTGAAGCAGCAGCAACTCTAAGCTGTCTGTTTGCAGGTTTTATTGTGTTTAAGGAGTCGCAAGTCTATTGCAGGACTCTAGGAAAATATCACGCCTTAGCCAAACACATAACTGATAGTGGCATAGGAAACAAACTAGCAACAAATTTGAGCGAAGTTGACATCGCTAAATTAATCGGATATCTCAAGAAGCAATGTCAACTCAAAGCCGTAAAAGAAAGGCTAAGGCTTGTACGTGCTTGCTTGGAGTGGAAAGGAATTGAGAATAGATATTTAGACGCAGCAATTAGAGGCATTAAGCCTCATCCCAAGATGCCAGTAACACCATTCACCAAGACCGAGGTGCAAGCAATTCTAGAGGCACTTTTTATAGTAAACCCTCACTACGTCCAATTTGTAAAATTTTTACTGCTAACAGGTGTGCGGACTGGTGAAGCCAGAGCGTTGAAGTGGGAACACATAACAGAGTCAGGAATCTGGATAGGTGAGTGTTTGACGCATGGGGAGAACAGACCAGCTAAGTGCTACAAAGCCAGGATAATTCCCATCAACGAACGACTCAGGGAATTACTAAATTTCAATTGCACCCAAAATCATAACGAGCTAATTTTCACAACTCCAACAAGCAGACCAATAGATGAAGATAATTTCGCCAATAGAGTTTGGAAACAGACTTTAAAGTTAGCAGGAGTGCGCTACAGAAGACCGAACAACTGTAGAGCTACTTTTGTTTCTCACGCCTTACAGAATGGTCTAACGCCTGTAGAAACGGCTGCAATTACAGGGCATAACGTAGAAGTGCTTTATCGGCATTATACAGGCTTAGTTACTCAAGCTTCATTACCGGAATTGTTTTGAGTTTGATACTTTTTCTGCCTTTTTACATAGAAAGCATTAGTGTTTGCCTGAAAGTGCGGCTCAAAAAATCTAGTTTTTGTATGCCACAATATAGATATAAAGTGACGTAAATTACCTCTATATTTCAACTGCAAAATTATGTCAGCTCAAGTTAAAGAACGGACGACAATCTATCTCGAACCACAGGTAATGGAACTATTGAGAAAACGAGCAGCCAAGAATCAATGGTCGCTTGCACATACTTGTGAATCTCTGCTGACCAAAGCACTGAAATACAACCCGAACAAACCAGCATAACAAAGCAAAAATAGGCAAGAGCTGTGAACTCCTGCCCACACCATCAAAATTTCTTAGGAGTTCAAATGTATCATGTCTGAGAACAATCGACCATCGGTAGAAAAGCCTAACCCAACTACCACTTGGGAGCAGGCTTTTTGGCACGTAGTACACGAGCAGGATTTAAGGAGAGAAATCGAGCAGCGAATTGAATCACTCCTTAATCCGTCATAAAAATTGATAAACCCCGCCTGGTACGCGAGGTTCAGAAGAAAAATAAATTTCACGTTCGAGCAATCACTTTCGATTACTACTAGGAAAATTATGACACAAGACACAGGTAATGTTTCGGAATGTAAAGAATCTGTAACAGCTTCACAACTAGACATTCAGCAGATTCACGCACACCTCAAAGCTCTAGGCTATACCGACAAACACGAAACGGTCTTTCTAAGAGCAATCACCTGCAAAAAGCATCCCCAAGGTAGCAAAGCTGAAAGATTTGAGATGCAAGCAGGGAACATAAACTTAGACAAAATCGCAGAGTTGCAATGTAAAGGATACGGAATTTATATTGTTCCAAATCGCGCACATGATGACCAATCAGTTACAAGATGCCATGCTCTCTTTGGTGAATCGGATGAAGTTGAAGGACTAGAGCAACAGCAAAGATTGTGGGCGCAACTAGGACTACCACTAACATTAGCAGTATGGAGCGGTGGCAAATCACTACATGGGTATTATGCCTTCAGCCCCAGCGAATATATTAGTACGGAAGATTGGAAAGAATTAACTTTAGATTTAATTGAGCAACTTGGATTGGACAAGCAATGTAAAAATCCCTCTAGGCTCATGCGGTTAGCTGGCTGCTACCACGTATCCTACGACCAAGAAGCTAATCGATTTATCTATAGTCCTTCCAAAATTGTCGAGGTCAGCGATAAAACTTACACATTCGATGAACTGCGCTCGGCTATCAAGCCAAGGGAGCAGAAGAAACCCCCTCGTGTACATCGAGAGGTTACTGAAGAGAACGAAGTTGAGGAAACACAAGACAGCGATACCGATGGAATAATAATTCCCATCCGGCAAATCTTACCAGGAAACACGCGCAAGCTACTCGACAAAGGAGTTAAAGAGGGCGAACGGAATGGTACTGCATTTAAAATCGCAGTAGAAATCAAAGCTATTGCAGATTGGCTAGAGGATAATTATTACTCCTATGACGAAGATGAACCGATGGAGCTGCTGAGGCAGTTCTCGGAAAAATGCAAAGGCAAAGACAAGCTAGACGAAACAGAACTAGAAAATGTTTGGAGAAGCGCCAGCAAAGAGCCAAGGGATTCTTCGCTGTCACCCAAAACTATAAGGAACCGAGTTGAAGGCTACCTCCAAGATTTAGAGAAGAGTGAAAGCGGCGTTGAAATTCCTCATGTTGAACAAGCTTTTCGAGATTTATACGAGGGGAACCAAGACCCGACAATTTATTTTGGAGGCGATTTTTATCGCTGGACAGGCAAGTACTACAAGAAGGTTGATTTAGATTCAGAGCTGAAAAGAATAGGTCACTACTGTAGAAACTACGCTGTCTATGATGCTAAAAAAGATTTGATGGTGTATCCGCTGGCTAGCCCAGCGGCAGTAACTAGAGTAAAAGACTGGAGCGCAATACATTTATATGTCAGCCCAAACCAGGTAGACGATGGAATTCTAAACTGTACCAATGGATATGTAAAGCTCAATTGGGAAGACAATGTTGCTTATTGGGACTTGATACCGCACACTCCAACTATCTACTGTACTTATGAGCCGCTGTTTGAGCGCAATCTGAATGCTGACGAATCCGAATGCGACCGTGCTTTACTTGCGCTAGAGGATAAACAAAAGTCGATATTCTTGCGAACGGTAGCTGCTGCACTGGACATCGACACTGTAAGAAGATACAAAGGTAGAGCGGTAAAAACATTGTTATTGGTTGGTGGTGGAGCTAATGGTAAGGACACCTTAAGAACGATGGTAGAATTGTTGTTCGGAAATCAAGGTATGACTTCGCTCTCTATGAGCGCCTTTAGGCAGTATGACCAGGGCAGGTATTTTGCTTTGAGCGGACTAATCCACTCCAAAATTAATTGGTGTAGTGAGAATACCGGATTTCAAAGAATAGACGGGTTGGAGAGTTTAAAAGCCGCGATTACTGGCGACCCGCTCCAATGTGAAAGGAAGAACGTAGATGCCAAAGCCTTCAACCCCAAAGCTATATTCTTTTTCAACTTCAATAAACTACCGCAGGTTACTGGAGGAAGCGAAGCTATTGAGTCGCGATACGCAATCCTGAAGCTGGAGAAAGTCTTTAAGACCAGACCAGACCTCAGCCGTGGAGAATTACTAGCAGACCCAAGATTTAAGTATGATAGAGAATTTCTCTGTAAAGAAGTGATGCCAGCATTCTTAAACAAAGTGCTAGCGGCGTTGTTGGAGTTGATGAATGAAGGTATTGACTACTGCCCAATCCAAGATGAAATGCAGCAGCTACGTTATGACTCCAACCATCTCTACCAGTTCCTAGATGACAGTGGATTTGTCGTCGAGCCTGGTGCAGAAATCTTGCTCAACGAAATCTGGATAGCACTGCTGGAATGGTATGCCAAGCAGGGGATTTGCGAACTGGACAGCAGCAAAAAAGTGCTGAGGTGGCACGACCAAAGCCCTGATTATGTGAAAGCTTCGAGATGCCTTGCACCAAAATTAGAAGAACTAAACCCTCAAATCAAGAAGTCGGATAAAAACAAACAAGGAGCTATCATTCAAGGACTGCGCCGAGTAGCTCCAGCTAATGATACCTCCTCCTACAAACCTAAAGGACGTTTAACCTGATGTGTTACAAAAGTTAATGACGCAAAGGTGACGCAAAAGTGATGCAAAAGTGATGCAAATTTTTTCGCTAAGGCTTTTACTGTGTGAGCTTTCTAGCCATTTTGGTGATGCAAATCTAAATGGTGACGCAAATTTCCACGAACATCCCTCGAATCAATTTATAGTTGAGACAGGGGCAATAAGAGTTTTTCCATGATTAAACGACCTTACCGAGCGACGGAGTTGGACATAACCAAGGATGAAACTTTTGCCTCGGCTTATGAGATAGCAAAAGAACATTTGGGTTGGGACTCCAGACGTTATGTGGAAGCAACAGAGTTGGCAGGCGCTATCACTGTTTATTGGTTTGAGCAGTTGGACGGTAGCTTCAGGGTACTGTCGTTGAAAGCTCCAAACAAGAAGGTGCTTCTTGGCTTGGAGAAACACAAGCTGGAAATCTTCGAGGCATTCCGCAAAACAGCCAGGGTCGAAAGGTTACTGCTCAGCACCAAACACAACCCCTTAACAGTGGACCAATTGCTGAAGACATTTCCTGGCGATGACAAGATAATCTCCTCAGCTATGGGAGATATCTACATAGTGTTGCGGTTGGGCTTCCCTGTCGAAAAAGACTGGTTCTACATCATGCCTCACCCCTTCTTCGACAGTAAAAACAAAAAAGGCTGATGCTGCAAAATTTTGCGTCACCTTTTTATTTTGCGTCACCATAATGGCTGTAATGCTCGCCTAGTCTAGCTTGCAGCCGATTTTTTGCGTCACCTTTGCGTCACCTTTGCGTCACCACATCTGCGGAATTCCGCACATAGCTGTAGCGGGACATTTCTCAAGCTGAGATTGGTTAGCTGAGATGCTCGTTGTTTCGCTTCCGAAGTTTCCAATTTTTAACTACCTTCATGTATTCCTTGGTTGCTTTTAGGTGTTCCTGATTTTGCTTAACGTGTTCCTGCGAAGCTTTGACAAATTCCTCTGTTGAGTTCTCATTTTGCTTCCGAGCAGCCTGGGCGTGTTTCAGCGAAGTATCAGCGTGTTTTTGAGCCGCATTACCGTATTTTTCGATTAACTCTCCGTGTGTACTCTGTGGCTCTCCAAGTTGTTGTAAGAGCTTTCCAGTTTCCCTTGTAGACTTAGCCTGTTTCTGTGAGGTTATGGCGTGTTCCTCAGCAGCCTTTGCATTCTCTTCTGACACCTCATGCATAAACTCACCTACTACATCTAAGCTTGTCTAGTGTAGCCCTGGTGTCAGCTTCTACTCATCCTGCAATTGGCTGAATCTTCAATAAGCAGCTTAAAAAAAATTCCCACCAACTAGTATCGCGGTAGGAACGGGGAGAAGGAACGACATGGACACCATATTTTATTGCCTTATTCAATAGTTATGTACGTCATCGTACTTTTCCTCAACCGATAGGCTGGATAAATTGTCACAAGCAGTTGTTAATTAGAACACATACTAATTTTTACTGTGTGTACTCTATTGTCTAATTTTTATTGGAGAGATAAGTAAGCTGTCATGAAAAAACCAAACTATGTAAAGATAGATAAATCTGGAAAAGACGCAGAACAAATGTATTAGGGAAGCGAGTAAAATGGGCGCTCGTTTAAGGGTATTTCTGACTCGTGAGCAAGACAAAACTCTATTAAACTTGAGAACTGCGGATGTACCACAAAAAGTCAAAGATCGAGCAGAGAT